>DAIMFY010000177.1:0-5037 GCA_036724295.1 Gemmatimonadales bacterium
GTGCGGGGTGAGCACCTGAATGGCAGTGACCGGCGCCGTCACCGTTATGTGCGACAGCGTCGTGGAATCCGCGTAGTACACCACCTCGCCGCGCACTGAGTCGGCCCGTATCCGGTGCCGGTGGCCGGCGAATCCGAAGAGCCCGGCCTTGCCCGTGACAACATCGAAGTGACTGGCAGACGCAAGGCGGTACACGGTCGAATCTGCCGCGCCGGCGCGTGGCGCTGGCAGGCCTGCTGGCGGCAGCGCGGCGGCCAGCAGCAGCCCGGCGGCGGCAAGATGTGCGATATGCATGAACCAGGCTTTCCTCCCATGCGCTGTTGCAGCTTCCAGGCGGACGATCCCTGATCATTGCGCAACCGAAGCGTGCGCCGCCCAGTTCCCGGACGTATTGGCCCCCATCCTGCCGTGCCCCCGGATGCCCGGGTTATAGTTAGTACATGCAACAATCTTCCCGTCGTGGCTCCGCCGTCGCGTTGCTCGAGCTGGGGATTGCCCTGACACGCTTGATCCGGGCGCAGGTAGTGCGAAGCCGCGCCGCCGGCCTCACCCTGGTGGAATTCCGGGCCCTGAGCGCGGTTGACGCCGCGCCGGGGCTTCCATTGAAAGAGCTTGCCCTCCTGATGGGGCTCACGCCGGCCACCGTGTCGCGGCTGGCCGAACGGCTGGTCCGTCGTGGCCTGCTGCGCCGGCGACCGGACGCCGGGGACCGGCGCCGGGCGCTGTTCCGGCTCACTCGCAAGGGCGCCGGTGTGCTCACGGCCGCAAGGCGGGACATCGAGATCATGCTGGATGCCCGGCTGGAAGGGCTTAGCGGGGCCGAGCTGGCGGAGCTCCGTCACATCTCGCATCTGCTGTTGCCCCTTCTTGCGTCCGACCGGGCCAGCGACTCATGAGCGTCGAAGCCGGCGTCAACAAATGGGTCGTGGCAGGGACGGTCATGACCGGCACCATGATGGCGGTGCTGGACTCCAGCATCGTCAACGTCGCCCTGCCCGACATGGCCGGAACCCTCGGCGCCTCCATCGAGGAGATCGCCTGGGTCGTCACCGGCTACATCCTCTCCAACGTCATCATCATGCCCATCCTTGGCACCCTGGCCGAGCAGATCGGGCGAAAGCGCATGTACCAGATCTCGGTCGTGCTCTTCACCGTGGCCTCGATGCTCTGCGGTCTCGCGCGGAGTCTCGAGGTGATTGTCGTTTTCCGGGTGATCCAGGGGATGGGCGGCGGCGTGCTGATGACCGTCTCGCAGGCCATCCTGCGCGAGAGCTTCCCCACGGAAGAGCAGGGCATGGCGATGGGCGTCTATGGCATGGGTGTGGTCATCGCCCCCGCGCTGGGACCGACGCTGGGCGGCTGGCTCACCGATACCTACAGCTGGCCGTGGGTGTTCTACATCAACTTGCCGATCGGGATCCTGAATTTCTTCCTGGTGCAGCGCTTCATTCACGACCCGCCCTTCCTCGAGCGGAAAAAGGGCGGCATGGACTGGACCGGCATCGCGCTGCTGGCCGTGGGGCTCGGCGCCCTGCAGCTCATGCTCGAGAAGGGGGAGTCGAAGGACTGGTTCGATTCTCGGCTCATCGTCTCGCTCGCCATACTCGCGGTGGTGGGACTGCTGGTGTTCATCTGGCACGAGCTACGCGCCGAGCGCCCGGCTGTGGACCTGAGCCTGCTCAGGAACGGGCCGTTTACCGCCGCCACCGCGGTCGGCGGCATCCTCGGGCTCGGCCTCTACGCCAGCCTCTTCATCCTTCCGCTCTTCCTCCAGACCATCCTGGGCTACAGTGCCTTTGAATCGGGGCTCGCGCTCATGCCCCGCAGCCTGGCCATGGCGGTGGGGATGCCGGTGGCTGGTCGGCTCTACAACAAGCTTGGCCCCCGGGTCATGGTGCTGGTCGGGCTGCTGGTGAGCACCTACTCGTTCTGGGACCTCTCGCGCATGACGTCCGTCACCGGGTTCTGGGACATCTTCTGGCCCCAGGTGTGGCAGGGACTCGGCTTCAGCCTGTTGTTTGTACCCCTCAGTACGGCGGCCCTCGCAACGATCGAGAAGCGGCGGCTGACCGCTGCCACCGGGCTTTACAACGTGGTGCGCCAGGTGGCCGGGAGCGTTGGCATCGCCATTGCTGCAACGGAGGTCTCCCGGGGGACGAGCCGCTATTTCGCGGTCCTCACCAGCCACGTCACAGTCTTCGATGCTGCGGCGCGGCATTGGCTTAGCGCGGTGACCGCGGCCATGCAGCACTTCGGCGCCTCCGCCGACGAGGCCCAGCAGCGGGCCCTCGCGATTCTGCATCACACCATCCAGCAGCAGGCCGCCGTGCTTGCCTATGACCGGGTGCTTTATCTCATCGCCATTCTCTTCGCGCTCGCCTTTCCGCTGGCACTACTCCTGCGGCGCGGCGAGGGTGGCGGCGAGATAGTGATCGCCGAATAGCCCCTTTACCGGGCGGCCGGGTCACCGTATAGTGAATGGTCCTGCCGTCATAGTCTCGTGGTGATTGCCATATCCTGTGCCCGAGGGGTCTCGATGGACTCCACGATTCGCGAAGCACGTCTCAGAGGCGAGTATGCGCATCTCTACCCTCCGGTCCAGGCAGGCGTCTGGACACCGGCGGCGGAGGTGGGCGCGCGCATGCTGTTCTGGCACCTGCAGCTCACGGGCACGGTTGTGCTCGGCGACCGGCTGCTGGACACCCGGCACTTCGAGTTCCGGGGCGGCTGGTCTCGAGGCGACACCTCCGATCTCCGCACCCGTGCCGGCGACCCCGATGCCGCCGAGCCCCGCCGGCAGCGGACGGCGTAGACGCGGGACGCGGGACTCGAGACGCGGGCGGTAACTTCCCTCATGGTCCGGGCGCTCCGCTGTCCCGGCATGCCTCCCTCAAGCCCAGAATTGGATTAGTTTTTGCCGAGCGCTCAGCGCTCAGCGCTCAGCCCGCGTCCCGCGTCCCGCGTCTATTCGAGGAGCCCACATGTCTGACGAAAATCCGTCCTCGCTCAAGCCGATTTCCCCGGCGCGCGTGGCCGAGGAACTGGAACGGCTGTCTGCCCGCCGAGCGAGCGGCGACATCAAGCCCGACGAATACGAGCATCGCTTCGCGCGGATGGTCTCCGAGTTGCGGGACCGGCGGATCGACGGCAATCGTGCCGACATCATGGCGGCGATCGATCCACTTCACCAGAAGGGCCTCGTCTCCGACGCGGACTATCGCCGGCTGCTCTCACAGCTGGGCATCGTGTGACATGACGCCGGGCCTCGCGGCGATCGGGATGTCGGTCCGCGCCTCCGATGGCCTGATACTGAAGGGCGAACTGTGCTATCCCGATGGTTCGCCTGGCACCCGATGGCCGCTCGCGGTGCTGGCCCACCAATACCCGTCCGACCGCCACTCCTTCCAGCCCCTCATCCACGACCTGCTCGACCTCGGCGTCGCCACGCTGGCGTTTGACGAACGCGGCCATGGCGACTCGATCGCCGGACCCGATGGGCCGGTGGTGGCGGACACCCCGAGCGACTTTTCCCCCAATGCGTTCGGGGACGCGTTCCTGGCGAGCGCCGGCGAGATCTCCTTCTTCCGCATCGCCGATGACATCATCCGGGTCGCGGCCTGGGGCGCTTCGCAGAATTACGTCTCCGACGCGCTGATCCTGGTGGGCGCGAGCGTCGGCGGCACGGGAGTGCTTCTCGCGGCACCACGAGTGCCTCGGCTCCGCGGCGTGGTGACTCTGGGCGCGGCCGGGGCGTTGGCGCATGGCGCGGACGCGGTGGACCGCATTCGCGCTTCGCTCGCCAGCGGTGCGTGGCCCGCGCTGCTCACGTCATCCGAGCATGACCCGTTTGACGGAGCCCGGAACATCCGCGACTGGAGTGACGGCCTTCCGCATGTCATGTCGCGCATCACCCCCGGCGCCGGGCATGCCATGAGCATCTACTTCGACGTACGGGACGACGTCCTGGCATTCGTGGAGAACTGCCTGAAGTAGGCCGTGGGGCAGAGGTCGTGGTGTTCAGGAGCCCCACGCCTCACGCTCCATGCCTCACGCCCCCTTATATTTCCCCCATGGCAACAATCACCCGTCGTCAGACCCCTACCGTGAACGTCGGTGGCGTTCTGGTCGGTTCGTGCCACCCTGTGGTGGTGCAATCGATGACCAACACTGACACCGCCGACATAGCGGGCACGGTGGGCCAGGTCGCGGCGCTGGCCCGTGCCGGCAGTGAGCTGGTGCGGGTCACGGTCAACAACGACGAAGCGGCGGCCGCCGTCCCCGGCATCGTGGCTGGCCTCGCCGAGCTGGGTATCACGGCTCCGGTAGTGGGTGACTTCCACTACAACGGCCACCTCCTGCTCACCCGCTACCCTGACTGCGCCCGTGCGCTCGCCAAGTACCGCATCAATCCCGGCAACGTGGGCGGCAAGCGGCAGGACGAGCACTTCCGCGCCATCCTCGACGTGGCACTCCGCTTTGACAAGCCGGTCCGGATCGGCGTCAACTGGGGCTCGCTCGACCAGAACCTCCTCACCGAGATGATGGATGCCAATGCGCGGAGCGCCACGCCGCGTGACGCGCGTGACGTGACGATGGACGCCATGGTGCAGAGCGCGCTCCAGAGCGCCGCGTTTGCCGAGCGGGTGGGGATGCCGCACGACCGGATCATTCTCAGCGCCAAGGTGAGCGGGGTGCAGGACCTGGTCGATGTGTATCGGATGCTCGCCGCGCGCTGCGACTATCCGCTCCACCTCGGCCTCACGGAAGCGGGGCTGGGCATGAAGGGCACGGTGGCCAGCACGGCCGGCCTCTCGATCCTCCTGCAGGAGGGCATCGGCGACACCATCCGGGTCTCCCTGACCCCGGCGCCTGGCGGCGACCGCACCGAGGAGGTGCAGGTTGCCCAGCAGGTGCTCCAGAGCCTCGGGCTGCGCAGCTTCATGCCGCAGGTCACCAGCTGCCCCGGCTGCGGCCGAACCACGAGCACCTTCTTCCAGCAGATGGCAATGGACATCCAGTCCTACCTGAAGGAAAAAA
>DAIMFY010000178.1:0-5033 GCA_036724295.1 Gemmatimonadales bacterium
TGGAGGAGAGCTACCCGTACACGCTGGACGACTACCTGAACGACATGGACACCCGATCGCTCCTGTCCGGCGTGGCTGGACACCTGCCCAAGGACGCCGCGCGCGAACTGCAGCAGTCGATTCACGAAAGCGACCGGCGCTTCCGCCTCCTTACCGAGCCGCTGGAACAGTGCCTCTGGGGCGAAGACGTCGCCCGGGACGAAGGGTGGGAACCAGAACGGGAGTGGTGGTACTGGCGCCGCCCCAGAAATCCGGGGCCGGACCTGGAGGCGGACCTGGCGAAGTTGGAAGACGTGTAGGGGCCCGGCTTGCTGGGCCCGGCAAGCCGGGCCCCTACCTCGCTACCGCCCTCCGCACCAGCACCAGATCCGTAATATTGTCCTTCGTCAGCAGGCCAATGAGCCGACCATTTTCGATAACTGGCAGCGCGCTGCGGCCGCTCGACTGCAGCGTCGCCAGCGCCACCTCGAACGACAGCCCGGCCGAGACCGGCGGCGATGGCGCCTGCAAGGCACTGCGCGCCAGCGCGTCCGCTCCCTTCTGCGACAATCCCTTGACCAGGTCGTCCCGGGTGAGAATCCCCTCCACCGATCCGGTGTTGTCCACCACGGGAAACTCCCGCTGGTCACTCGCGACCAGCAGCTCCGCTGCATCCCGTAACGTCGCCCACGCCGGCAGGGTCCGGAAATCGGTCACCATCATCTCGCGCACCGTCAGGCCCAGCCCTGCCGCTCTCGTCTCCACCGCCGCCGCCTCGGCGCCAGCACCGAGAAAGACGACGAACGCGATCAGCAGCAGCAGCATGTTGCCGGTCATGAGCGCGGCGAATCCCAGCGCGAACGCAAGCAGCTGGCCCACGCTGGCCGCAATCCGGGTGGCGCGCGCCAGGCCCTGGCGCGCGGCGAGGATGGCGCGCAGTACGCGGCCCCCGTCCATGGGGAACGCGGGAATCAGGTTGAAGAGCAGCAGGAGGACGTTGATCCGGTAGAGATCGGCAAGCACTGAGCCACCGGCCACGCTCAGGCTCGGCAGCAACGGCGGCGTGGCTCCGCCGGCGCGCAGTACCGCGTAGAAAATGGCCGCGAGCACCAGCGTCACCGCGGGACCGGCCAGCGCGATCAGCAATTCCTGCCGCGGCTCCTCCGGCATTCGCTCGAGCCGGGCGAGGCCACCGATCGGCAGCAGGATGACGTCCGGCGTCCGCACGCCAAAACGCCTGGCCATTGCCACATGACCGAACTCATGGGCAACGACGCAGGCGAAGATGGCGAGAATCATCATGACGGCGGCAACGCCGCCGGCAACGAGGAAGACCGCCAGCAACAGCAGGAAGGTCACGTGGACCTTGACCACCGTGCCGGCGATCCGCGCGATGGGGAATGACCAGGCCATGCCTGAAGTCTATCCCCATCGGCGGAATCTGGCGCGGTCAGCCGGTGGCGCGAAGCCCCAGCATCTTGAGCGGAGCGAGCCGCGCCGGCGCCGGCGCCTTGACAACAGGCATCTCGGACGTGACCTGCACATCCAGGTCCGCGAGGCGGGCCATGGCGCGCTGGAAGACCACCTGTGCCATGGTGTTGGAAAGGTCGAAGGCGCGGATGTAGTGCATGACTGCTTCATCCACCGGCAGCGCGGCACTCATCACGTGCGCTGTCTCCAGTGCCATGCGGACGTGAGTAATCGTCACCAGCTCGTCGGCGGCGGCGGCGGCGAGCCGCAACGCCAGGGTGGTTTCCTCCACGAACCGGGTGCGGCGCCGGACGGCACCAACCAGCTGGTCGGGCCGCATGAAGTTCCAGCCCTCCGCGCTGTCGTCGCCGGTGCGGCGGCGCTCCTCGGGTGTCAGTGCAAGCAGGGCGCCCGTGCGCACGGCCTCGCGCATTTCCAGCGGCACCGCCACTTCACGGAAATAGCGCTGGAGCGCCGCGTCGGTCCCGATCCTCGGGCTCAGCCGCCGGACAAAGCTGACTGCGGCTTCCTCGTGCGTCTGTGCCAGCGCCTGCCAGGCACGCGCGATGACCACATCAAAATCCACGCGAACGGTCTCGGGAACCCGGCGCCCGGACAGCATACCAGGTGTGACCATAGGATTGTCTCTCTCCCTCAACAGGGTGGTGCGACTGCAACTATCCTCATGCCGTCGCTTCGGCGTCGAACACCCGCCGACGTTGCATCATGCGAGCTTTGTGCCGTGTCCCGCGTGCCACCCTGGCAGTGCCCTAACCCTCGGCACCCTTGCCGGTTAGGGTGAACTTTCGAGTCCCGGCTGCGGGTACCTGCATCGCTCCGGCGGGCCGCTCCCGAAGGGCGTGGCAGCGGCGCATCGGTGGGGATGCCATACTACACTTCAACCGGCGTTCCGCCCGGTAACGGCGCGCATTCTCTTTCATCGCGCCGCAGCCGCTGTTACGTTTTCCGCCCACCACGCGCCAAGAGGGATCGAGCCATCGCAACCACCGCCACAACCCCTGCCACCTGGACCTCCAGGGATGCCGAAAAGCTGTACAACATGCCCGGCTGGGGACTCGGCTACTTCCGGGTGAGCGCCGAGGGACACGTCACCGTGCACCCTGACGCCAAGAAGGAACGCGGCCTGGACCTCTACCGGCTTGCCATGGACCTGCAGGCGCAGGGCGTCGGCTTGCCGCTCCTGATCCGCTTCTCGGAAATCCTCAAGAGCCGGATCGGCACGCTGGCCGCCAAGTTTGCCAGCGCGATCCAGGAGTTCGGTTATGAGGGCACCTACACCACGGTCTATCCCATCAAGGTGAACCAGCAGCGCCACGTGGTGCAGGAGATCGTCGAGTTCGGCGCGCCGCACGGCGTGGGGCTCGAATGCGGCAGCAAGCCGGAGCTCATGGCCGTCCTCGGCCTCAACGAGAGCACCCGGCACGTGATCGTCTGCAACGGATACAAGGACGAGGAGTTCATGCGGCTGGCCCTCATGGGCCAGAAGCTGGGACACACCGTCTTCATCGTGATCGAGCAGCTCCACGAACTGGACGTCCTGATGCGGGTGGCGGGCGAGATGAAGGTCGAGCCCACCATCGGCGTGCGGATCAAGCTTGCCACCGAGGGTTCGGGGCGGTGGGGCAAGAGCGGGGGCGAAAAATCCAAGTTCGGCCTCAACGCGGTCGAGCTGATGCGGCTCCTTGACCGGCTCACCCGGGACGGCCAGCGAGATCTGCTCCGGCTGGTGCACTTTCACCTGGGCAGCCAGATCACCGACATCCGCTACGTCAAGGCGGGGCTCGCCGAGATCGCCCGGATCTACGCCGAGCTCCATGGCATGGGGTTCGTGCTGAGCCACGTCGATGTGGGCGGCGGACTGGGCGTGGACTACGATGGCTCGCGTTCGACCCGGACGGCCAGCGTCAACTACACAATGCGGGAATACGCCAACGACGTGGTGTACACCATCGGCAACATGTGCCGGGAGCACGAGCTCCCGATGCCCAACCTGATCTCCGAATCGGGCCGGGCGCTCACCGCGCATCACTCGCTGCTGCTGGTGAACGTGATTGACGTGGAGTCGCAAATGGCGCCGGTGGCGCCCGACCTGCGCGAGGAGTCGCACCCCCTGCTGCGCGAGATCAAGGACAACCTTGAGGCGCTGACGCTGGACCGCATCGAGGAGGCGTTCCATGACGCCATCTTCGCCAAGGAGCGCACCAGCGAGTACTTCGCCAGCGGCGCCTTCACCCTGCGCGACAAGGCCGACGCCGAGCAGCTCTACCAGTGCATCATGACCGAGATCCACAACCTGCTGGGCGACGACCGGACCAGCTATCCCGAGATTACTGCGCACCTCGATGCCACGCTGGTGGACCGCTACTTCTGCAATTTCTCCGTCTTCCAGTCGCTGCCGGACAACTGGGCCATCGACCAGCTCTTTCCGATCATGCCGATCCACCGGCTCACGGAGCGGCCCACCCGCCGCGCCACGCTGCAGGACGTGACCTGCGATTCGGACGGCGTCATCGACCGGTTCACGGGCGGGCGGAAGGGCAAGCCGTCACTCGAGGTCCACGCGCCGGTGGAAGGCGAGCCGTACGTCCTGGGCATTTTTCTTACCGGGGCCTATCAGGAAATCCTGGGCGACCTGCACAACCTGTTCGGCGACACCAACGCGGTGCACGTCTCGCTCACGCCCGAGGGGGCCTACGAGATTACCGACCTGGTGCATGGGGATACCGTGACGGAAGTGCTGAACTACGTGCAGTTCCACGCCAGCGACCTGCTGACAACGTTCCGCCGGAAGGTGGGCGCGGCGCCCGACCTCGCGCGCGATGAAGCCAACAGCTTCATCGCGGATTACGTGGCCGGGCTGGAGGGGTATACGTATCTGGAGGGGGATTAGGGCATGGGGCGTGAGGCGTGGGGCTTGAGACCCCACGCCTCATGCCTCAAGCCCTGCGCCCAATTTCCACAAACTCCCTCTTCTTCTCTCCCACGTAGATCTGCCGGGGCCGGGCGATCTTCTGCTCCTTGTCCGACAGCATCTCCTCCCATTGGGCCAGCCAGCCCGGCATCCGTCCCAGCGCGAAGAGCACCGTGAAGTAGTCGGTGGGATAGCCCATCGCCTGGTAGATCAGGCCGGAGTAGAAGTCCACATTGGGATAGAGCTTCCGCTTGATGAAGTACTCGTCGGACAGCGCGATCTTCTCGAGTTCGAGCGCCAGCTCCAGCTTGGGATTGAGCCCCGTCTCGGCAAACACTTCATCGGCCACCCGCTTGATGAGCTTGGCGCGCGGGTCATAGGACTTGTAGACCCGGTGCCCAAAGCCCATCAGCCTCCCCTCGCCGTTCTTGACCTGCTCGATGAAGGCCGGGATGTTCTTCTTGTCGCCGATCTCATCCAGCATCTTCAGCACCGCTTCATTGGCGCCGCCGTGGAGCGGGCCGTACAGCGCGGCGATGCCCGCCGACATGGCGCTGAACGGGTCGACGCCAGACGAGCCGACCGCCCGCACCGCGCTGGTGGAGCAGTTCTGCTCGTGATCGGCGTGGAGGATGAGCAGGATTTCCAGCGC
>DAIMFY010000179.1:0-3843 GCA_036724295.1 Gemmatimonadales bacterium
GCCGAGCCCTCGGTGCCCTTGGCATCGAACACGGCGAACGCCGGCAGGTAGCCCGACCGTACCGCCGATCCCTGGCGCCCGGTCATCACCAGGGTGCCGGGGGCTGTCACCTGGCCGGCGTCGCTCTCGTGCTCGAAGACGTAGAATGCTCCAACGTTGCCGGCAAACGTGAACGTCCATCCGTCCGGTGTTGCCAGGCGCACCTGCGCGTGAGCGGAGCCCACGCCCAGCACCAGCAGGAGACACGCCAGCAAGCTGCGCATCAGGGCTCCTCGAGAAGGTGTTCAATGAAAGCGCGGAAGGCGGACACCTGCTGCCGGTGCATCGCGCCGGTGCTGGCGCCACGGAAGCCGGCGTGTACCCGGCGCACGCGGCCGTCGCGTCCCAGAAAGATGGTTGTCGGGTATGATGTGAAGCCGGTGAGCTGCGGCAACGTAGCCGCCGTGGCCTCGACCGTATTGGTGCCGCCCAGCAAGAGGGGGAACGGGACCTGGTGCCGGGCCTGATAACGCCGTACCAGCGCAGCATCGATGGCCGTATCGCCCGAGACCTCATAGGCAATGCCGACGATTTCGAGACCGCGCCCGTGATAGTCGTGCCAGAGACGCACCAGTTCGGGGGCTGCCTCCTGGCAGGTCGGACACCATGTCCCGAAAATGTCGATCAGCACCACCTTGCCACGAAAGCGCTGGTCATCATTCCGGACCAGTCTGCCATTGACGTCTGGAAAGGCAAACCGGAACGGCGCTGACGTATCAGCCTGCGTCATGCTTGTGGGGGAACGCAGGTGGGGGAGCCCGGTACTGCGAACAGCAGTGAACGGGGTCTGCGTGCTCAGTCCCGCATGAAAGGTCCCTCGCAAGGTGTCGCCGTCCACGTGCGCGGTGAGCAGATAGACGAATGAGCCATCGAAATGGCTCATGGCCACGCTGTCACCCTGGAGTTGCCCCTGGAAAGTGCCGTAGTCTCCAGTATTGGAAATGACGGTGCCCTGCAGGCCGCGGGGGCCACCCTCGAAGAGCAGCACCCGTGGGCTGCTGCGTTGGCCGGTGACAAAGGTGGCATCCCATCGCCCGGCCAGGCGCGCCGGCAGATGTGACGCCGGCCACGTTCCGCGCGCGGCGTGAAACGGGATTACGCGCGGGCCGCGGTTCCCGACATTGCGGTAGAACCCCGCCAGGCTGTCGCCGGTGCACGTCGCCGCGATGCTCGCCGCATAATCCGCAACTTCGAGGCGCACCGAATCGCCCACCTGTCGCACTCCGCTGAGTAGCTCGCACGAGCCGGCGTTGCAGATGCGACCAGTGAGTGGTCCGGAACTTTCCGTTATGTCCAACGCGAAGCGGAGTTCACCACCGGCCAGCGACAACGCGGCTCGCCAGGGACCGGCAAGGCTCGCCTGACACGGGGCGGCGACCGCGAGTGCCAGCAGGAAGGCGTTCATTCCCTGGGCACGTACTGCTCGCCCGCGCGGACGTCGGTCGAAATTGCATTGCCACGCCACGGGGCAGGGCAGGCGAAGGCGGAGCTGTAGGCGCAGAACGGATTGCGCGCGCGGTTGAAGTCGAGCCGCCAGTTGCCCGCACCGGCCGGCGTCAGCGAGACGAACCGCCCCGCTGGATACGTGCTGTCGCCATTGGTGGAATCACGAAAGTAGATCTCGAGACCGGATTCGCCAGAGGCGGGATCAGGCAGGCGCATTACCGAAAGCCGCACCTGCTTGCCGGCGATCGGCACGATGACCGATCCGGCATCCTCGGCCATCACTTCGACCCCGTCGGGCGAAAGTACCAGCCGCGATCGAGCGGAATCAGGCGAATGAAGCGGCCCTACGAAGCTGAGCGCCGCAGTATAGGGATACCAGTGCGGCGTTCCACGGGCGCGGGTGCTGTCGAAGACCGTGACGACCGGGCGAGCGGCGCTGCCGCCCGAGACAACGGCGTACCGGCCAAGGCGCACCGGCCGGCCACGTGGCAGTGCGCGCCGCCCCTCGGGTCCGCTCAGTGCCACGCTGCCGTTGTCGTTTGCGATGGTGTGTGGCGGCACGCCAGGCAGTGCCAGATCGGCTTGCTCAGGGCCGAGCCGGATGCCCTGGCCTACCGGCAGCTGGGCGACGGCAGCATACGGTGACACTGGCGAGCGCTGCAGCCATTCGCTGAAGGCCTCGCGTTCAGCGCTCACCAGGTTCGCGCCCTGCGCGGTCGCCGCACGCACGGTCACGGCAATGAGGAGGCAGCCTGCGGCCAGCATGCGCATGATGCGCTGTCCCGGGGACGCGTAGCTTTGCATTTGAGAAACCTACCAGATCCACATGCGGGACGGATCCATGACCTTCACATGCTCATGTACCGGTTCGCCCCGGATCATCTGCTGCAAGAGCACCGCCGTGATGGCGGCGAGCAGAATGCCATTTCGGCCATGGCCGGTGGCGTACCAGAGGTGGGAGAGGTCCGGGGCCGGACCCACGATCGGCAGGCCGTCGGGCGTCACCGGTCGGAGACCGGCCCAGCTCCTGATCTCAGGCCTCGCGCCGACGGGCGGGCAGAGCTCCCGCACGGAAGACCAGATCCGCTGCTGGCCAGACTCGGTGACACTGGAGTCAAACCCGGCGTACTCCATCGTGGAGCCGATGAGTGCTTCGTCCCCTCGCGCCAGCACGTAGCCATGATGATGATAGAGGATGGCGCGGGGCGTGTCGCTGGGCCAGGCGAAGGCGGCCATCTGCCCCCGGACCGGCTCGACCGAGAGTGGCCGGGGCAGCCCCTCGATCCGGCCCGACCACGCCCCTCCGGCAATGATGATATCATCCGCCGAGAAGCGATCATCGGCCACCACGGCCACGGCCCGGTCGCCGTCGCGCTCAACTCGCCGCACAGTCTGGCGCAGGAGGACGGCTCCATGCTGGACCGCATCGGCGAGCAGCGCGTTGACCAGGCTGACCGGGTCGAGTGCGCCGTCCTGCGGTGACCAGAGCGCCCCCACTGGCGTTCGCAGCCAGGGCCACTGGTTCCGCACCTCATCGGCATCGAGCCAGTCACATCGATGTCCTTGCTGCCGTTGCCAGGCGACCGCCGCCTTCAGGCCGGACGCATCGATCTCGTCGAACGCCACGCGGGCGATCCCCTCACGCCAGAATCCGATGTCGATGCCGGTCGCGTCCCGCAGCTCGGCGGCGAGTTCGGCGTAGCGATCCCGGCTGGCGACGCCCAGTTCGTAGAGCGATTCGTTCCGGTCGCTCTCGATCTGCGGCGCCAGCATCCCGGCGGCGGCCCGCCAGGCAACTCCCTCGGCGTCGGGCCGGTCGAGCACGAGGACCCGCCGGCGCTCCCGGGCAAGTTCCCGGGCGCAGGCCGCTCCTACCGCGCCACCGCCGACGATGATAACATCAAAGCTGGAAGTCACTTGGTGCCTCGACGAAACTTTATGAAACATCGGGGCGTATGGTGACGCGACCGGCCACCTCGGAGGAAAATAGCATGGTCCGGAGCATCCTTGGTTTCTCGGTGTTTGCAGTGATCGGCGTGCTGGCGCTGAAGTTGTTCTTTGGCTTTTTCGGCTGGATCCTGTCGGCGATCTTCACGGTGCTCGTGTGGGCGTTCTTCGGCTGGGTCTTCTATCTGATTCTGAAGGCGATTGCGCCGGATACGGCGGCCCGCCTCCGGGAGCTGATCAGTGGCAAGCCCGGCTGAGGTGGCTTAACCCGGTTGGACGGGCTGGGCCTGATTCACCGCGAGATCCAGCACTTGAGCCGCCAGATCGACGACCTGTTCGAGCTCAGCCACATCGAAAGCGGCACGCTCGACCTGGTCCTGGCAACAGTCGACGTGGCTGCGCTGGCCGACG
>DAIMFY010000179.1:3853-5024 GCA_036724295.1 Gemmatimonadales bacterium
GGCTTAACCCGGTTGGACGGGCTGCGCCTGATTCACCGCGAGCGCAGCCCCGCCCAGTGCCCGCCGCGCTTTCCAGAGATCCCGCGCCGCTTCCATTGGCGCAATTCGGCTGGGCCGGGGCCGGCGATCATGCCGCTCGGGGGCGCGAAGACTTTCAATCTGGCGGGCATGCCTGGCCGCGATGGCGAGCAGTTCGGCGCGCGCGGCCCAGCCCTCGGTCTGCAACAGCCGGCCGGGGCGTTCCCGGGCTGCATGGCGCAGGGCAATGAGCCGGAACGCCGCGTAACCACTCACCACGTCTCGAACTCCGGGCACCCGCACCCGCCGGCCCAGCAGCATCGGCGCCAGCCGCCGGAGCCAGCGCCGGGCCCGTGACTGTTCGCCATCCAGCTGGCCTTCCGCTACCACAAGATCAGCCCCGCTGTCCAGCCGCCGGACGATGTCCGGCAGCACGTCTGCGTCGTGGGTGAAGTCGGCGTGCATGATGACGGCATAATCCCGCTTGGGCCGGTCGCTCCGGTCGAGCGCCGTCCGGAGCAGGGCCTCGATCGTGGCGGCGTATCCCTGCCGCCGCTCGTGGGTGAGCACGGTCAGCGGCAGCACCCGGGCGTAGGGTGCGAGCACCTCGGCGGTGGAATCCGCCGAGCCGTCGTTGGCCACCAGCAGCTGGTATTCGCGCGGAAATTCGGTGAATACCTGCCGGATCTTCCAGAGCAGGAGGCCCACCGTCCGGGCTTCATCATGGGATGGAATGCAGACGTAGATCATGCACCGTGTCGTTCAGTCGAGAAGCTGGATGATAAGCCGGTCGCCTCCCGGCGCGAAGTCAGGAGGTTTCTGCAATCGCCTGGTACGTGCCTGAATCCCGGCCGGTGGCGATGCGGGCCGCTGTGGCGAGCAGGGCCCGGAGTTCCGCCAGACCGAACGGCTTGTGCAGCCAGGGGCGATTGAGGCTCTCCAGGAACTGGAGCGTATCGCCCCGCACCGTGTCACCAGTTGAGAAGAAGATGCGGCGGGCGAGCTGGGGCCGGGAGCTCGAGATATCCTCGAACAGCTCCCGCCCGCCCAGCCGCGGCATCCGCAGGTCGCAGATGATCAGGTCGTGGTCATCTGCCAAGGTGATCCGGCGCTCCTCGGCGCCATCGGCCGCGACGTCCACGTGGTGGCCCCA
>DAIMFY010000180.1:0-5007 GCA_036724295.1 Gemmatimonadales bacterium
CCATCTGCGTGGACCAGACCGAGTTCGTGGTGAACAAGCTGAAGGACCGCGGGACCCACCAGGCCTATGGCGTGGTGACCAACGCACAGGACTTCATGACCGTGCTGCGCTTTTACGTCGAGCGCGCCATGGGATCCAGGGCGTGACCGGGCCGGCACCGGAGACAGGATGGGATCGCCTCGCGCAAGTGGTCGCCGAGGGTATCCCGGTGGCCGAAGTCGACCGGGTGTGGTGCTTCCCCGTGTTGCGACAGGGGCAGCGCGAGTTCGGCACCGCCGTCATCGCTCGGCGCGACGGCGACAACGCCGACCGGGTGCAGATCTACACGGCGCGGTACCTGTTGCAGATCAAGGGGAAAGAGCGCGGCAAGTTCGAGGCAGACCTTCAGCCGGTGGGCAGCGGGCCCATCGAGCGGCTCCCGGAGCTGCTGGAGGAGGCGCACCGCCGTTCGGACGATGAGGATCCGCCGGTCGAGGCCGACGTCGCGCAGTGGTTTGCGGTATGCAATGACCCGGCTGTCGGCTGACGAGCGGCGTCAGCTGCTTCAGCGGTTCCGGGACTGGCTCGCCGAGCATCGCCAGCCCGTCACCCGGCAGCGCGACCGCATCGCCGAGCTGGTCTTCGCCTCGGACGAACACCTGAGCGTGGACCGGCTGCGCGAGGCCCTGGTGGCGCGGGGCCAGAAGGTCGGAACCGCGACGATCTACCGGACGTTGGACTTGCTTGAGCGTGCCGGCTTCGTGCGGGCGCATCGTTTTGGCGGCGGCTACCGCAGGTATGAAGCGGCGGCCGCCACTGATGAACACGGCCACCTGATCTGCGACCAATGTGGCCAGGTCATCGAGTTCACCAACGACCAGCTGACCCGGCTTCTCGGCATCGTGGCTGACGAACATGGTTTCCAGCGCCAGCGCCACCGGGTCGAGATTACAGGCACCTGCCGCGACTGTCTCGCGCGCGACCTCGGAGGGTTTCGGGAATGAATGATGGTGTGGCGCTCGGCGTGGTTGTGGCGTTCACGGCCGGACTGCTCAGCTTCCTCTCGCCGTGCGTGCTGCCGCTGGTACCATCGTACATCGGCTTCCTCACCGGCATGGCCGTGCCGGAAGCCGCCAACCGCCGCCGGGTTACCGTCACCCACGCGCTCCTCTTCGTGCTCGGCTTCACGCTCGTTTTCCTTGCGCTCGGCGCCGGGGCGTCGGCCTTTGGCACGGCGCTCAAGACGCAGAAGGCGTTGATCGCACAGATTGGCGGCGTGCTGATCATCATCTTCGGGCTCTGGACCATCGGCGTGATCAAGCTGCCGTTCCTCGAGCGTGAACAGCGGATGTATCTCGAGGAAAAACCGGTGGGCTACCTTGGCTCGGCGCTGGTCGGGATGGCCTTTGCGGCAGGCTGGGTCCCCTGCATCGGACCGATCCTCGGCGCCATTCTCGGTCTCGCCGCCACGCAGGCTGATTTCAGCCGGGGCATGGCGCTGCTCGGCGCCTACTCCATCGGGCTCGCGGTGCCATTTCTGGTCGCCGCCTTCGCGCTCGATTGGTTCCTCGCCTGGTTCAAGAACTTTCGCCGCCATCTGGGCACGGTCAAGGTGGTGAGCGGCGTCCTGCTCATCGTGGTCGGCGTGCTGATGGTCTCGGGCGAGTTCACGCGACTGGCGGGCTGGCTCCAGGGCCTGACGCCCGGATTCCTGCGGGAGCGGCTGTGATGGAGCTGAAGGCGGACGGTTGAAGGCCAGGACCTGGACGCTGGAGGCTTGTGGACGCCATCAGCGAGTGCGCTGTGCGCGCAAGACAGCCTGGATCGTCGCCCCTCCCAACTTGCCCTGACGAGAGCCGCTTCATGCGTTCCTCAGCCATCCTGCGGCCGGCACCCCTGGCCGCCTTGTCACTTTGCTGCGCGCTTGCAGGCTGCAGCGACCCGTCGTCCAGTGTCGGGAACGACGCCGTCGAGATTACCCAGCCGCCGCCGGCGGCGGCGGTTCCCGGCTGGCCCCTGCATGACACGATCCAGATTCGGTTGGTCAACGAGGCGGGCGAGGGCAAGGGCGGGGTTTCCGTGAGCTGGTCGGTGGCGCAGGGGGGAGGCACGGTGACCCCGCTTGCTGGCACCACCGGCGCTGACGGAAGCGCTTCCGCACTCTGGACGCTGGGGCCTGTGCCAGGAGTCAACCAGGTCCGGGTCGATGGCGGTGGCCTGTCGGCGTCGCTGCTCACGATCGGCCGCGCCTTTCAGGCCGAGCGGGTGGATGCAGGCTATGCGCTGGGGTGTGGGCTTGTGGCCGGCGCGCTCTGGTGCTGGGGCAACGACTCATGGGTCCATTCCCCGCCGGCATCCGACCGGCCGGACCCATTCGGCTACGCTCCCGCCACGAGTCCCGGGCTGGTGGACGATTCGCATGGATTCATTGATCTGGCGGTGAGCGACAATTCCGTCTGCGCGCTGGACCTGCACGCCAGCGCGTGGTGTGCGGACGCCGAGCATCCAGGTCTCGCGATGGTCCCTGGATTGCCCGCGGTCCGGTTCCTCACGCGCGCGCCCGGCGGCAATGGTCGTTATTGCGGGCTTGCCGTCTCGGACTCCACCGCGTGGTGCTGGGCGGATGCCTCGTCACCCGAGGCTGTTGCCGGGTCGTCCGGGCTGCTGTTCATGCGCGTGGGCTTCGACGACGGCGGCGTTTTCGCATGCGGACTCCGCACGGACGGTGGGGCCGTGTGTTGGGGCGCCGGTCCGCTTGGCGATGGCACGACGGCGGCGTCGGCTACCCCGGTCGCGGTGAGTGGTGATCTGCAGTTCACCGACCTGGCCGCCGGCGATGGATTCGCGTGCGGCCTGACGAGCGAGGGTGATGTCTTCTGCTGGGGCAAGGATTGGCAGAACGGCCTGGCGGGGCCGCCGGACGTGCTGGTGCCCACGCTGGCGCTGTCAGATGCCGACCAGATCGCCGCCAGCGAGAATTTCGTGGTCGCGCTCAAGGATGGCCGGGTGATCGCGTGGCAAGGGGCCGGGTTCGATACCGAGCCGGTTCCGGGCCTGACCGACATTTCAGGACTCGACGGGCGGGCGATTGCAAGCTTCGCGCTCAATTCCAACAGTTGCCTGCAGCTCGACGACGGCCAGGTGTATTGCTGGGACGAGATGTGGGACCAGTCGAGCAGCTTGAGGTACGGAGTCTATACGGCGGTGCAGCCCGTACCGGAGTGAGCTGCCCCTCAGCCCTAAACCGCTTCCTCCAGTTCCTCCTCCAGCTCCTGCCGCCGGAGCAGTTCCCAGTAGCGGCCACCCAGCTGCATCAGCGCAACGTGGGTGCCGCGCTCCACGATCTTCCCCTCATCCAGCACGAGGATGAGGTCGGCATCGCGCACGGCGGCCAGCCGGTGTGAAATCACCATGCTGGTCCGACGCTCAAGCGCGCTTCGCAGGCCTTGCAGGATGCGCGCTTCGGTCTGCGCATCCACCGCGCTCAAGGCGTCGTCGAGCACAAAGACCGGTGGATTCTGGGCGAGGGCGCGGGCGATCGCCGCCCGCTGCTTCTGTCCACCCGAGAGATTGACGCCACGCTCGCCCAGCATCGTGTCGTAGCCATTGGGAAGCAGCGGCAGCGCTTCGCTCAGCTGCGCGACATCCGCGGCCCGCTCGAGTCGTCCGTCGTCCGGGGCTCCCAGCAGGATGTTGTTACGAATGGTGTCGCTGAACAGGAACGTCTCCTGCGGCACGAAGCCGATGTTTCGGCGCAGCTCTTCCAGCGACAGCGTACGGACATCCACGCCGTCGAGGGTGATCCGCCCACGGTCGGCGTCGTAGATCCGTACCAGCAGCTCGGCGAGTGTGCTCTTGCCGGCGCCGGTCGCACCCACGATGGCCAGCGAGCCACCGGCCGGCAGCTCAAAGCTGATGTCCTCGAGAATCCAGCCCCGGTTCGCCGCCGGATAGCGGAACCAGACTCCGTCAAAGGCAACCGTGCGTCCCCCGGCAGCGGGTGGCAGGGTCACTGGCGCGGCTGGCGATGCGATGGCCACCGGCTCATCCATCAGCGCATTGATCCGTCCCATTGATGCAGCGCCCCGCTGCACCAGGTTGACCACCCATCCCAGCGCGATCATCGGCCAGATGAGCATGGCGAGGTACACCCCGAACGCGACGAACTCGCCCACCGAGACGGCGCCGCTGATCACCAGTCGGCCGCCGGCATAGAGCAGCGCCACCATACCGAGGCCACCCAGCATGGCAAGCAGGGGATGAAACATTCCCTGAATCCGGGCCAGTGACAGGTTCCGCTCCGTGTACTCCTCATTCAGCGCCCGGAAGTGCCGGGCTTCGGCCGCTTCCTGGCGGTAGGCGCGCACGATCCGCACGCCGGAGAGGTTTTCATGCGCATGGGTGGTGAGGTCGGAGAACTGTGCCTGGATCACCTCGCTCCGCCGATGGATGGCCCGGCCGAAGCGGGACATCACCACGGGGAGTGCAGCTAGTGGCACCAGGGCCAGCAGGCTCAGCAGCGGATTGATGTGCACCATGACGGGCACCACGATCAGCGAGCGGATCACGGTGTCGGCCAGGTACATGAGCGCCGGCCCAGCCACCATCCGCACGGCCAGCAGGTCGTTGGTTGTGCGCGCCATCACATCGCCGGTCGGGTACCGGTCATAGAATTCGGCGGATTGACCCTGTAGATAGGCATAGAGCCGGTTGCGCAGGTCGTACTCGACCCGGCGGCTGCTGCTGTTGAGCAGCTCGCGCATGCCATACCGGGCCAGGCCGCCTACGGCGGCAACGGCAAGCAGAAGCAGGGCGGCCGATTGTACATTTGAGAAGGGTCCGCCGTGCGCCAGGACGTCGATGCCGCGCTGGAGGAAGTGCGGGCCGAGGGTGCTGAACAGGTTGGACAGCACCACCAGGAGGAGACCCCAGGCGTAGATCGCGCGGTATTGCCGGAGATAGGGGACGAGAGAACGGAGGGCACGCATCGTGCCCGGAATGTCCAATGAATCACCGTGACAGGCAAGC
>DAIMFY010000181.1:0-5004 GCA_036724295.1 Gemmatimonadales bacterium
GGGGCTGTAGCTCAGCTGGTTAGAGTGCCGGTCTGTCACACCGGAGGTCGCGGGTTCGAGCCCCGTCAGCCCCGTGACGATACATGCAGGTGCAGGGCCCTGGTGGTGAAATTGGTAGACACGCCATCTTGAGGGGGTGGTGCCGAAAGGCATAGCGGTTCGAGTCCGCTCCAGGGCATCCTCAGCCGAGCTTGCGGGTTCGGCGCCGCCAGCGTAGCTCAGTGGTAGAGCACCCGATTCGTAATCGGGCGGTCGTCGGTTCAATCCCGACCTGTGGCTCTCGATGACGCCTCTTGCGGAGCGAACCGCGAGAGACGCACATTCTTCCGGGCAGGCTCTGCGGGAGTAGCTCAGTTGGTAGAGCGCCAGCTTCCCAAGCTGGATGTCGCGGGTTCGAGTCCCGTCTCCCGCTCTGATGCAGGCCGCTGCCGGTCATCGCCGGCAGCGGCCTCTTTTTTCGCGACTGAGAGCATACTTCGGCCCGGGAGCCGAAGTGGTGGAGCGAGTTGAAGTTATCGTCGACTTAAAGTATTTTGTGAAGTCAGAACCGTCGAGCACTCATATGGTGAGAATCACCGAAGTACATCCGGAGTCGTTGGGTGCCGAGCTGGGGCTGCTGCCCGGAACGGAGCTCCTCGCCATCAATGGCCGGGAGCTGCATGATTTTCTGGACTGGGAGTTCCTGTCCTCGGAGGAGGCCTTTGAGCTCGACGTGCGGCAGCCCGGCGGGGAGTTGCTGCGCTTCGATATCGAGCGCCCCCTCGACGAGCCGTTCGGCCTCAGCCTGGAGCCGCCTCGGGTGCGGCGCTGCGCCAACCGGTGCGATTTCTGTTTTGTGGACGGACTGCCCCAGGGCCTCCGGCAAGGTCTCTACATCCGCGATGACGATTACCGGCTCTCGTTCCGGTACGGCCACTTCGTGACCATGACGAACCTCAAGGACTGGGACATCGAGCGGATCATCGAGTACCGCCTCTCACCGCTGTACGTCTCGGTGCACGCCACCGACCCGGTGACCCGGCGCCTCGTGCTGCGGAATCCGCTGGCGCAGGACATTGTGCCGATGCTGCAGCGATTTGCCAGCCACGGCATCGCCTTCCATACGCAGATCGTCATGTCGCCCGGCGTTAATGATGGCGAGGTGATGGAGCAGACACTCACCGACCTGTACGGCCTCGGCGACGCGGTGCTCAACTGCTCGGTGGTCCCTGTCGGACTGACGGAGCACAGCAAGCACCACCTGGTGCGCGAGCCGACCGGCGACGAATGCCGTGCTGCGGTTGAAGCGGTGGAGCGCTGGGCTGCGCGTGCGCAACGCGAGCGCGGCATCACCTGGGCCTATGGAGCCGATGAGCTGTACAACCGCGCCGGCCTCGAGCTGCCACCTGAAGGCGCCTACGGCACCTTCGAACAGGTGGAAAACGGCGTCGGCGCCGTGCGCTTCCTGCAGCGATGCGTTCGCGATGATCGGGAGCTCTTCCAGGCCTGGCGCGGGCTCCGCATCGGTGTCGTGACCGGCACCGCCATGGCACCGCTCCTCCCACAGGTGCTGGCCGACATAGCCGAAGCATCAGGGGCCAGCATGGAACTCATTGCGGTCGAGAACACGCTCTTCGGACCTTCGGTCACCACCGCCGGGCTGCTGCCGGGCCGCGCCATCCACGCGGCGATTGCTGGCCGGCATGATCTCGACCTGATCCTCGTGCCGGGCGAGGCCGTGAACGACGACGGGCTCTTCATGGATGATTTCGCGTTCCGCGAGCTGGTCGCGGGACAGAAGGCGGAAGTGCGGCTGTCGAAGCGCTTCTCTGACGCCCTGCCGCTGGCCTGCGCCGCATGAGCAAACCGACGGTGGCCATCGTGGGCCGGCCCAACGTGGGCAAGTCCACCCTCTTCAACCGGATCATCGGCGGGCGCCGGGCCATCGTGTCCGAACAGCCGGGCACCACGCGCGACCGGCACTTCGGCGATGCCGAGTGGTCCGGCCGCCGCTTCTGGCTGGTGGATACGGGCGGCCTGGTGCCCGATTCGGCGGAAGCGATGGATCGCGCGATCGCCCGGCAGGTGGCATTCGCGCTCGACGAAGCCGACGTCATCGTCTTCGTGACGAGTGGGCGCGACGGAGTTCATCCGATGGATGAAGCCGTGGCCGATCGACTCCGCAAGTCAGGCCGCCCGGTGGTGCTCGCGGTGAACAAGCTCGACACGCTGGAGCGCGCCACGGAGCAGTACGACTTCTACCGACTCGGCTTCGGTGAGCCGTATGGCATTTCGGCGGCCTCGGGGAAGGGCACCGGCGACCTGCTCGAGGCGCTGGTGGGACTGCTGCCGCCGCGAACCGATGCGGAAGCAGAGGACACCATTGGCGTCGCCGTCGTCGGGCGACCGAATGTGGGCAAGTCGTCTCTCGTGAACCGGCTCCTCGGTGAGGAGCGCCACGTCGTGTCGCCGGTCGCGGGCACTACTAGTGACGCGGTCGATTCGCTCCTCCACTATCATGGCCGGGCCCTCACTTTCATCGACACCGCAGGACTCCGGAAGCGCTCCAAGGTGGCCGATGACCTCGAATTCTATTCCACGCTCCGTACCGAGCGCGCGGTCGAGCGCGCTGACGTGTGCGTGCTTGTCGTGGATGCCTCACTGGGGTTGCATACCCAGGACCTCAGGATCGCGACGGCCGCATGGGAACGGGGTACCGCGCTCATCGTTGCGGTGAACAAGTGGGATCTCATCGAGGAAAAGGACGCGCAGACGGCGCAGCGGGGCGAGACCACCATCACGGACCGCGCGCCGTTCCTCAACTTTGTGCCATTCCTGTATGTCTCGGCCGAGACCGGACAGCGGGTGCACCAGCTGCTCGACCTGATCTGCTCCGTGGCGGACGAACGGGAAAAGCGGGTGCAGACCGCCGAGGTGAACAAGGTGCTGGAGCAGCTGGTGCAGCGGAACAGCCCTCCGCAGCGCCCGGGTGAGGAAGTGAAGCTGCTGTATGCGTCGCAGGTGGGCACCAGCCCGCCGACGATCGCCATCGTCACCAACCGGCCGGACGACGTGCCCGAGGCGTACCAGCGCTACCTGGTCAACGGCTTCCGCGATGCCTGGGATTTCCGGGGCTCACCGCTGCGGCTCAAGTTCACGGCGCGGGGCTCGAAGCGCCGGTGATCTGGCTCGTGCTCGCGGTGCTGGCGTCGTACCTGCTTGGCGCCATCCCCACCAGCTTCCTGGCCGGGAAATTCTTCCGCGGCATTGACCTGCGGCAGCACGGCAGCGGCAACCTGGGCGCCACCAACCTGTATCGCACGCTGGGCGCCAGATACGCGATACCAGTGGGCGTTTTCGACATGGCCAAGGGTGCCGTCCCGGTGATGCTCATCGCGCCGCTGGCATCCGGTTCCAGGTACTTCGCGATCCTCTGCGGCATCATGGCGGTCGTGGGGCATGTGTTCTCGGTGTTCGTGCATTTCCGCGGCGGGAAGGGTGTCGCCACGGCATCGGGCGTGATGCTCGGACTCACGCCCTGGGCCGTGCTGGTCTCGCTTGCAGTCTGGCTGATCGTGGTCCGCGCTTCGGGCTATGTCTCGCTCGGCAGCATGGTGGGCGCCATCGTGCTACCGGTCGCAGCGTGGCTGCTGCACCCCTTGCAACGCGACATCATCTGGATCCAGATCCTGGTGGCCCTGGCCATCATCTGGCTCCATCGCGCCAACATCAGGCGGCTGCTGGCGGGCACCGAGAATCGTTTCGGCCGTCGCGCCAAACCATCCTCCGCATGACACGTATCGGGGTGCTCGGTGCGGGCAGCTGGGGCACGGCGCTCGCGGACCTGCTCGCGCGCAAGGGCCATGTGGTGCGCATCTGGGCCCGTGAGGCGGAGGTGGTCGCCAGCATCAATCGAGAGCACGAAAACCAGCTCTTCCTGACAGGCCATGGGCTGGCGCCCTCGCTGGTGGCGGACGCTGATGCTGGGCAGGTGGTCGCGGGCGCGGACGTAGTAGTGTCGGCATCACCGAGTCACGCAGTGCGGCACGTGATTGGCGAGGTGGCCAGCGCCATTCGGCCTGACGCGCTGATCGTGAGCGCCACCAAGGGCATCGAGGACGCGTCGCTCGCCCGGATGTCCGAAGTCATCGGCACCGTCATTCCCGGAGCGCGGGTGACCGTGCTGTCGGGCCCGAGCTTCGCGAGTGAGGTGGCCGCGTCCCAGCCGACCGCGGTGGTGGCGGCCTCGCTCGATCCAGACGCCGCGGCGGAAGCGCAGGAGCTGTTCTCAACGCCGGTGTTCCGGGTCTACACCAACCGCGACGTGACCGGGGTGGAGCTGGGCGGCTCGCTCAAGAATGTGATCGCAATCGCCGCCGGGACACTGGAGGGGCTGGGACTCGGGCATAACCCGCGCGCCGCGCTGCTCACGCGAGGGCTCGCGGAAATCACCCGGCTCGGTGCGGCCCTGGGCGCTGAGCCCGCCACCTTCGCCGGGCTTGCCGGCATGGGGGACCTCATTCTCACCGCCACCGGTGCGCTCAGCCGGAACCGTGCGCTGGGCATGGCGCTGGCACGTGGTGAATCGTTCGAGACGTGGCAGGCGCGCAATCGCACCGTGGCGGAGGGCGCCAACACATCCCGCGCCGCGGCTCGCCTGGCGCAACGTGCGGGGGTCGAGATGCCGATCGCAGATGAAGTGCTGGCGGTGCTGTTCGAGGGCAAGCCGGCGCGGGACAGTGTCCGGGACCTGATGGAACGCGAACTGAAAGCGGAGCAATGGTGATGACAGCCAAGCCACAGGCGTCTTCCCCCAGGCAGGAATTCTTCTCGATCGGTGAGGTCTGTGAGCTCACCGGCCTCAAGCCGCACGTCCTGCGCTACTGGGAGAGCCAGTTCCGGTTCCTCAGTCCCGCCAAGAATCGCTCCGGCAACAGAGTCTACAAGGCGCGCGAGGTGGAGTTCATCCAGCTGGTGAAGCACCTGCTGTACACCGAGAAGTTCACCATCGACGGCGCGCGCCAG
>DAIMFY010000182.1:0-4991 GCA_036724295.1 Gemmatimonadales bacterium
GCCAGGGATGGCGGGCGCCGCGCCAGCTCAGGTTTTCCTGCATGATGCGGTGCATGACAGCGGGGTCACCCCGCTCGAGCTGGAAACGCACTGCCAGTACGATATCGGCGCGGTGATGAAACACCGAATCGTCATAACCGAAAGCCACATACTCCGGGCCCACCGTTCGCTGCTCGTTCTCCGCTGAGAGGATGTCACAGTTGCGGAAGACCTCGGCGATGAACATCGTGCGCTCACGCTCGGGCGCAGGCGAGAGAAAATGCAGGTTCTGCCAGACGGCGCCACCCACGGTGCTGGGAATGCCCACGTAGTGCTCGAAGCCGGACCAGCCGCGCTGCACCGCGTTGCGGATCAGGTCGGCCATGATCACGCCACTGCCCACGGTAAGCTGGCCATCCTCGGTCCACGTCGCCGTATCGGCGCGGTTCTGGATGACGAGCCCGCGAAATCCCCGGTCGCCGACCAGGATGTTGGCACCCAGCCCGAGCACGAAGCTCGGGATCCCCGAGACGCGCGCGGCGAGCACGGCGCGCGCCAGATCATCGGGCGATTCCGCCCGATAGAGCAGGTCGGCGGGTCCGCCGATTCGAAATGTGGTGAGCGGCGCAAGCGGCGTATCCCGATACAGCCGGTCCGGCTCGAGCCCATGGCTCCGGGCGTCGAAAGCGTGGAGGCGCTCGGCGAGGGGCGCATCAGTCAACGGCAGGGCTCCAGGGATGGGGATTCACGATCCGGGGAAGTTATCGAGTCGGCTTGGCGGCGGGAGTCCCCGTCTATATTCCGGCCATGCACCTGGCACTCAGCGGGCTCCACGTCTATCCCGTCAAGTCGTGCGGAGGCTTCCGCGCGAGCAGCTGGGAGGTCGATGAGTTCGGCCTCCGGATGGACCGCCGCTGGATGGTGGTGAATGAGCGCGGCCACTTCCATACGCAACGGACGCGGCCCCGCCTTGCGCTGGTGCGCACTGGCCTCTCGGGCCAGACCCTGACGCTCGAGGCCCCCGGCATGGAGAGTATCGCGGTGGCACCGGGGGGCGGCGAAGCACTGGCTGTCGGCGTCTGGGACGATCTCTGCGTGGCGGAGCTCTGCGAGGCGCACGCGAGCGAATGGATAAGCGACGTGCTGGGCGAACGCGCGCAGCTGGTCTTCATGCCGGATGCGACGCGGCGGCCCACGCGGCGCCGGCGTGACGAGAGCCTCGGCCGCATCGGCTTTCAGGACGCGTATCCATTCCTGCTGCTCGGCACCGCCTCGCTTGATGACCTCAACGGCCGGCTCGATGTCCCGCTGCCGATGAACCGGTTTCGCCCCAATCTTGTGGTGAGCGGCAGCGCCGCCTACGCCGAGGACGTCTGGAGCGAATGCCGGGTCGGCGAGATCGACCTGGTCGTTACCAAGCCGTGTGCGCGGTGCAGGATTCCCACGATCGACCAGGCCACTGGTGAGGCGGGCAAGGAGCCTCTGCGCACCCTCGCGCAGTATCGCCGGATCGGCGATGCCGTCACCTTCGGCGTGAACCTCTCGCATCGGAATGCGGGTATGCTGCGTATCGGGGATGCCGTGACCCCGGCATCCTGAGATATCTTGCGAGCCATGACCAGCCACACTCAACACTCCGGACCCGCCATGTCCCTTGTCACCACTCTGCGTGCCGACCGCGCCGAGGCACTTGACGTTCCCTTCCTGGCAGTGGTGGTGCCGGAGGGGGCCCAGCCCCAAAGTTTGAGCGCACTGGATCAGGCGGCAGGCGGTGGGATCGCCCGCGCCTATGCCTCGGGCGATTTCCGCGGCAAGCGGGATGAGACGATCCTGCTCTATCCGGCGTCGGGCGCTGCGCGGCTTCTCCTCATTGGTGTTGGTGCCAGCGATAAGGCCGGTGCCAGTGCCATCCGGCGCGCGGCCGCGATCGCGGGCAAGCGTGCCGTGCAGGCCCGCGTGACCGAGGCGGCTATTCTCGTGACGCCCGAGGCCCGGGGAGAGCTCTCCGCAGGCGATGCCGTCCGGATGGCCGCGGAGGGCATACCGTTCGGGGCGTGGCGGTATATGGAGCTCAAGCGGCCCAGCGACGAGACGCGGTCCACGCTCGCCAAGGTCAGCATCCTTGGCGAGCCGAGCGCCGCCGCGCGGCACAGTCATGATGTTGGAGCGGCCATTGCGCACGGACAGGCGTACGCACGCTCTATTCAGGTGCTTCCCGGCAATACCTGCACCCCGACCTTCCTGGGCGACGCCGCACGAGAACTCGCCAGGCGGCACGGCATGGATGTCACCGTGCTGGACAAGGCTGCCATCCAGGAGGAAGGGATGGACGCGCTCATGGCAGTGGCGCAGGGCAGCGCCCAGGAGCCCCGCTTCATCGCCATCGAGTACAAGGGGGCGGACGAGTCTCCCGTGGTGCTCGTGGGCAAGGGCGTCACCTTCGACACCGGCGGCATCTCCATCAAGCCTGCCATGAGCATGGAGGAGATGAAGTTCGACATGTCGGGCGCCGCGGCGGTGCTGGGCGCGTTCGAGATGCTGGGACGGCTCAAGCCCAAGGTGCACGTTGTTGGACTGATCCCCTCTGCCGAGAACATGCCGTCCGGTTCGGCATATCGCCCGGGTGACGTGGTCGGCAGCCATTTCGGCAAGACCATCGAGGTGATCAACACCGACGCCGAGGGGCGGCTGCTGCTCGCCGACGCGCTTTCGTATGCGCGGCGGTACAAGCCTGCTGCGGTGGTGGATGCCGCGACGCTGACCGGAGCCGTGGTGACCGCGCTGGGCCACACGGCGATCGGGCTCATGGGAAATGACGATGCGCTCATGGAGGAGCTCCGCCAGGCTGGAGAACGCGCCGGCGAGCGCGCGTGGCCGCTGCCGCTCTGGGATGATTACCGGGATCTCATCAAGAGCGACATCGCCGACGTCAAGAACAGCGGCGGCCGGCCGGCCGGGAGCATCACGGCGGGCTGGTTCCTCAAGGAGTTCGTCGAGGGCTATCGCTGGGCGCACCTCGATATCGCGGGCACGGCCTATAGCGATCGAGACGACGCCACGCGCGTGAAGGGCCCCACTGGCATGGCGGTACGCCTCTTCAGCGAATTCGTGCTGGGACGTGCGCGCTAGCACCGCCCTGGTTTTCCTGCTCTTCCTCGCGCCCGCGTTGCTCCAGGCGCAGGTGCGCGAGCCGGTCCCGGCGAAGGGAGACTCGGGCCGGGGGCCGGCCGACTCCGTCGAGAGCTACCAGAAGCTGCAGGCTGACACGAGGACACGCGTGCCTGTCGCGCCGCAGCTCGGGGCGGAGGGCCCCATCCCGGCCTCCGCGCGGATGGTTTTTACCCGGGACTCGATCGACTGGGCGGGTGCCCTGACGCTGAGCGATCTTCTCGCGCGTGTTCCCGGCACCTACCTCCTGCGAGCAGGGGGCATCGGGCGCCCGGAGCCGCTCAACTTTGCAGGACGTGGTGCAGCGTCGCTCGACGTCATCCTGGATGGCATGCCCTACCGGCCGCTTGGTCCCGACAGCGTCGGTGTGGACCCTGCCGACATTCCGCTCGGTGTCATCGACCGGGTGGAAATCGAGCGCTGGCCATCCACGCTCCGGGTCTATCTCTACACCAGGAATCACGATCGCCTTGCGGCGCGCTCCAGCATCGCGCTGGCGGCGGGCCCCGACAAGCTCGCGCATTACGAGGCATCCCTGGAGCGGCGTTTCAGGGCTGGTTTCGGGCTCGGTGCCGCGGGCGATTACCTGAAGGTGCCTCCACCCGGCTCCGCAACCGGCACCTTCGAGCGCACCGGATACTGGTTGCAGGCCAGCTTCATTCCGGACGCCAGCCACGGAGTCGTCCTGGAGTACCTCGGCAACGCCCTTAACCGCGATGCGTTCAGCGACGTGGCGGCTCAGGGGCCTCGTCTCGAAGGCCGCCGGGGCGAAATGCGTGCGAGGGTTTTCCTGGGCGGTCGCCCGGACGGGACAGGCCTGCGGCTGGACCTGCTCGGCTCCCGGTCCTCATTCGACAGCATGGCGGTGAGCCAGACCGTCTGGAGCGGTGGCGCCGCGCTGACATATCGCGCGCCACTGCTCTCGGCCGCTGGCACGGCGCTTCTGGCCAACCGATGGACCGGTCTCGATCTGTCGGGGCGGGTCTCGTGGACGCCGACTTCGCTGCTGGTCCTGCAGGCTGAAGGCGCCTACCGTCGCCATGATGGTGGTCGAAATACCCGCTGGGCCGGCGGCCGCGCCGGCCTCGAATTGCCCGGCAACCTGGAACTCTCGGCGGCCGCGCGAGCCGGGAAGCAGGTGGCCGCGCCCGCCATCGCGCTGAGTCCGGAGCAAGACATCCAGGAAGTGGAGGGTGCCCTGGCCTGGAGCAGCCGGCGCCTGGGCGCCGAGGCACGGGTTGCACGGACGGCGGCCTTTGCGCCGCAGGCATACCAGGAACTGCCAGGAATTCTCCTGATTCCAGACATGCCTGCAAGCACCTGGCTGTCCGCGGGTGGCTACTTGCGCCCACTCGACTGGATCACGGTACGCGGCTGGTATGCGCAGGCGTCGTCGCCGGCGCCATCGGGCCTGCCACCTCGTCACTGGTCGATGACCGGCACCATTCGGACCAAGCTGCTGCACACCTTCCGCAGCGGCGCGTTCGACCTCAAGCTCGAGTTGGGATACGAAGGTTGGCGCGCGGGCTCGCTGGGACTGGATGGGTCGGGCGTCGCTGTCCCGCTGGCCGAGGCGCACTACGTGCGCTCATTGGTCCAGGTGGCCATCGAGTCGTTCTCGATTTTCTGGGAAAGCCGCAATCTTACTGGTGAATCGGTTGGCTACGTCCCCGGCTACCAGGTCCCCAAGTTCTCCGGCATGTTCGGGGTGCGGTGGGGGTTTATGAACTAGATGGGCGAGATGGGCTGGATGGGCTGGATGGACAGGTGATGTCGGGCGGGCTTCGCTCGCCCATCCTGCCCATCCTGCCCATCCTGCCCATCCTGCCCATCCTGCCCATCCT
>DAIMFY010000183.1:0-4982 GCA_036724295.1 Gemmatimonadales bacterium
CGTTGCCCACCATTCGTTACCTGCGCGAGAAGGGTGCACGGGTGGTGCTGCTGTCGCACCTGGGCCGGCCCAAGGGCCAGCGAAACGAGCAGTACAGCCTCAAGCCCGTGGCCCGCGCGCTCGAGGGACTGCTGGGTGCGCCGGTCACCTTCCTGGAAGATCCCACCAGCGCAGAGGCCGTTACCGCCTCACGCCGCCTCCCGCGCGGCGGTGTCGCGCTGGGCGAGAACACCCGCTTCTATCCCGGTGAGGAAAAGAACGATCCCGAGCTCGCAAAGAGGTTCGCGGCTCTCGGTGACTTGTACGTAAACGACGCCTTTGGCTCGGCCCATCGCGCGCATGCGAGCACCGAAGCCGTCGCGTACCTGCTCAAGCCGGCTGTCTCCGGCTTCCTCATGGAGAAGGAACTCCGCTACCTCGGCGATGCGCTGCATGATCCAAAGCGTCCCTTCGTTGCGGTGCTGGGCGGAGCCAAGATTTCGGGCAAGATCGATCTCATCGGCGCGCTGCTGCCCAAGGTAGACCAGATCCTGATCGGTGGGGCCATGGCGTGCACCTTCTTCCGCGCCATGGGACTCGGTACCGGGACGTCGCTGGTGGAGGAAGACAGGGTGGAGATGGCCGCTTCTCTGCTCAAGCAGGGGGGGCGCAAGATCGTCCTGCCGGCGGGCGGAGTCGTAGCCCGGAAGCTCGAGGTCAACGCTGAGACGCAGACAGTGAAGCGCGACGCGATTCCCGAGGGCTGGGCCGTGTACGACATCGACCCGATGACCGAGCAGGATTTCAGTGCGGCGATTGACCAGGCAGGAACGGTCATCTGGAACGGGCCGATGGGCGTCTTCGAGACGCCGCCGTTCGACCACGGCACAATGGCCATCGCCCGCGCCATGGCGCACGCGACATCCAGGGGCGCCATCACCATCGTCGGCGGCGGCGACTCGGCGGCGGCCGTGGCAGAGGCGGGACTCGAGGACCAGATGACGCACGTCTCGACCGGTGGCGGCGCCTCGCTGGAATTCCTGGAAGGGAAGACGTTGCCGGGCGTCGCCGCCCTGGACGACGCATGAACCGGCGGCGCATCTTCGCGGCCAACTGGAAGATGCATCACGGGCCCGCAGCGGCGCGGGAATTTCTCGAGCGCTTCCTGCCGATTCTGTCGCCTGCGCCCGGGCGGACGCTCTGGTTCTTTACGCCGGGACCATCCATCGAAGCCGCCGCGATCGGCGCGAGCAGCCGCTCCGACATCCGGGTGGGAGCGCAGAACGTGCACTGGGAGCCGAACGGCGCGTACACTGGCGAAATCTCGGCCGGGATCGTGAAGGACGCCGGGGCCCGCGGCGCGCTGGTGGGGCATTCCGAGCGGCGCCACATCTTCGGCGAGAGCGACGAAGCCACGGGACTCAAGGTCCGCGCCCTGCTCGACGGGGGGCTCGCGGCCATGCTCTGCGTGGGCGAGACGCACGAGGAGCGTGAGGCGGGGAAGACAGAGGCCGTCTGTCTTCGCCAGCTCGCGGCGGGACTCGCCCGGGTCGAGGCGCGCGAGCTGGATCAGGTGCTCGTCGCGTACGAGCCGGTGTGGGCCATCGGGACCGGCCGAAACGCCACGCCCGAGGATGCGGCTGCGGTCCACCGGACGCTGCGCTCGGAGCTGATGCGGATGGGCGCGGCGGCGCCCACCGTGCTGTACGGCGGCAGCGTGAAGCCTGGCAACGTGCAGGACCTGTTGCGGCGGCCGGAAATAGACGGCGTCCTGGTGGGCGGCGCCAGCCTGGATCCGGTCAAGTGGGCCGAGCTGGTGGCCTCAGGGAGCACCGGTTGAACCGACGGCGACGCCGGGCTACATTTCCCGATTGTCTGAACCCGGGAAGCCCATGTTCTACCTGATTCTGGTCCTGCTCATCCTCGACGCGCTGATCCTCGCGACCGTCGTGCTGCTCCAGTCCGGTGAGGGCGGGGGGCTCGCAAGCCTCGGTGGCGGAATGACCGACCGCGTGGTAGGCGGTCGTCAGGCGGTGACCCTGCTGACCCGCATGAGCTGGTGGTGTGGCGGGATCTTTCTGGGCCTCTCCCTGATTCTCTCGGTCATGGCGGCTGGTGGTGCCGGCGGCCCGACCCGGAGCAACATCCAGGAGCAGATCCGGCAGTCGGCGCCGCCAGCCAGCGCGCCCAGCCAGCTGCCCATCGAAAACTCCGCCCCTGTACCTCCCGGCGGCGCACCGTCGCCAACACCGGCGCAGTGAGCGGCAGCAACGAGCGGGGCGTCGGCAGGACCGATCGCCCCGCTTTTGTTCTCCTGGAAGACGGCAGCTGGTTTGCAGGCACGTCGCCCACCGACTTTCCTCCGGCCTTCGCTGAAGTGGTCTTTACCACCAACCTGACCGGCTACCAGGAAACATTCACCGATCCGAGTTATCTGGGCCAGATCGTGGTCATGACAGCCCCGATGATCGGCAACTACGGCGTGACGCCCGAGGACATGGAGTCCGCGCGGCCCCAGGTCAGCGGCGTCATTGTGCGCGAGCTCAGCCGGCATCCCTCCAATTGGCGCTGCAGCCTCCGGCTGGACGAATGGCTGGCCCAGCAGCAGATCCCCATCCTGGAAAACGTCGACACCCGCCGGCTCACTCGGCACTTGCGGGAGCGGGGCTCGATGCGCGGCGTGATGGCGTCCGGCGTGGAGCCGAGCGACGAGTTGCGACGCCAGCTGGCGACCAGCCCCGGGATGTCGGGCCAGGACCTCGCCTCGCGGGCCACGGTTGCGGAATCGTATAGCGAGGGTCAGGGCCCGCACGTGGTGGCATTCGACTTCGGCATGAAGCGGAACATCGTGACCATGCTGGTCAACGCCGGGTGCCGGGTGACTGTCGTCCCTTCAGAAACGACTGCAGCTGACGCGCGTAAGCTCAATCCTGACGGTATCTTCCTTTCAAATGGTCCGGGCGACCCCGCAGCCGTGCAGTACGCACTTCCAGTAATACGCGAACTGGGGGACGCAGGGGTGCCGATGTTTGGCATCTGCCTCGGGCACCAGCTGATAGGGCTGGCCTATGGCGGCGCCACCGAGAAGATGCCGTATGGCCACCGGGGCGGGAATCACCCGGTTCGAGATCTCATGTCAGGCAAGGTGCTGATCACCACCCAGAACCACGGATTTGCCGTGACGGGAGACGAGGCCGGTGTACCTGGTGCACCCGATCTCGAGGTGACGCACCGTAACCTCAACGATGGCAGCGTCGAAGGCGTCCGTCATCGGCAGCTGCCCATCTTCGCCGTGCAGTACCATCCTGAAGCGGCACCCGGGCCGCACGACGCCTATCCCCATTTTGCGGAATTCCTGCGTTCGCTTGGTGCCGGACGCCCCTCCGGCGCTCCAACCCCTTGACAGGCAACACTTAAGCTCGTACTATCGGCCCTGAGGCGCCCCTTCCGGGTTTACGCTGGGCGCCTGAGTCTGTCACCCTCTGCGGGGGATGCATGACCAAGGCCGATCTTGTCGAAACGGTGACTGCCGCCATCGCGCGCACTGCCGGCCCCATGATTTCGAAGAAAGACTGTGCCCGAGTGGTTGACGCGTTCCTCGACGCCATCAAGGACGCCCTCAAGGATCAGCAGAACATCGAGATCCGGGGCTTCGGCACCTTCAAGATCCGCCGCCGCAAGACCCGCATGGCGCGGAACCCCCGCACTGGTGAGCCGGTGGAAGTCGCCGCTCGGCCCGTGCCGGTCTTCAAGCCCAGCAAGGAGTTGCGCACGCTGGTGGCGGATGAGGAGTCGCCGGAGGCGGCGGACCGCGGGCCGGATTCAGGGTTCAGGGGTTAGGGATCAGGGGCCAGGACTGTGAGACGAGCGTCGATTCTTTCGCCCTAGCTCCCGGTCTCTGCCGCCAGCCATGACCATCACCGTCCAGGCTCTCCTCTTTGCGCGATACGCCGAGCTGGTTGGCGCCGACAGACTGACGCTCTCGCTGCCCACCGGGGCCAGCGCGGGCGAAGCGGTCTCGCAGCTGCGGGACCAGCTCGACGGAAATCAGTTGCCATCCACGCTCCTCCTCGCCATCAATGGCCGCCAGGCCACCCCGGAACGCGCCCTGCATGACGGCGACGAGCTCGCCATCCTCCCGCCGCTCGCGGGCGGTTGACGTGTATCTCACCCACGATCCGATCAATCTTGCTGCCCTCGTTGTCCAGGTGAGCGGCGCAGAGCACGGCGGCATCGCGACCTTTACCGGTGCAGTGCGGAGCTCGCATGCCAACCGCGCGGTCGTGGCGCTCTCCTATTCAGCCTATGAAGCGATGGCTGAGCACGAATGCGCGGCCATCGTCGCTGAGGCAGCCGAGAAATGGCCCGTGCGGGTTGCGCTGGCGCATCGCCTCGGCGATCTCGTCGTGGGCGACATCGCCGTGGCGGTGGCGGCGGCGAGTGCGCATCGCGAGGAAGCGTTTGCGGCCTGCCGCTGGGTCATTGACCAGGTGAAGGCGCGCGTCCCGATCTGGAAGCGTGAGACGTATGCCGATGGTACGGTGGCGTGGGTGGATCCAACGGCGCCCGACGGCATCGTGCTGGCGCGGCCCGACGCCGAGGCCGCGCGTGGCTGAGCCGCTCCCCGACGCACTCGGCAGGCCGCTTGGCAGTCTTCGCCTCAGCGTCACTGACCGCTGCAACTTGCGCTGCAGTTATTGCATGCCGGAGGAGGATTACGCGTGGCTCCCGCGCGAGTCGCTCCTCACCTTCGAGGAACTCACTCGGTTGGCGCACCTGTTTGCCTCGCTTGGCGCCGGCAAGGTACGGCTCACCGGTGGCGAGCCGCTGCTGCGGCGCGATCTGCCCGAGCTGGTGCACATGCTGTCCCGCGATCCGCTGATCGACGACCTGGCCCTCACCACCAACGGCCTGCTGCTCTCACGACAGATCGACGAGTTGGCCGACGCGGGGCTCGGGCGCGTCACGGTGAGTCTCGATACGCTGAGCCCCGAGCGATTTCT
>DAIMFY010000184.1:0-4975 GCA_036724295.1 Gemmatimonadales bacterium
GGCCGCCGCTTCCATCTGGTGCACGGTGACGACTTCGAGCACCCGGAGGCTGCGCGCGCCGTTGGGCAGCCGGAGCGAGATTTCCTCCCCCTCCTGGCGGTCCTTGAGGGCGCGACCCAGCGGAGAGGCGAGGGAGATGTGGCCAGCGTCGATATCCATCATCTCCGCCAGCACCAGCATGTAGGTGTCGCTCTCCCCGGTCTCCAGGTCCAGCACGGTGACGCGAGAGCCAAGGCCCACACGATCGGTCGGCGCCTCGGTGCCGGCCAGCTGGGTGAGCTGGTTGAGCCGGGCATGCAGCTGGCCGAGGCGCGCCTGGACGAACTGCTGGCGCTCGAGCGCCGCCTTGTATTCGGAATTCTCGCGCAGGTCGCCCAGCTCGACCGCCTGGGCAATGGCCTGCGGGAGCGTCACGTTGAGTTCACGGCTGAGCTCGTCAATTTCCTGGCCCAGCTTTTCGCGCATTTCACGGATCATGGGAGTATCGATGAGGGACAATAAACACATGGCCCGAGACCGCTCGGCCCCGGGCGTGGATCAAGAATGTCTATAGTATAGGGCGAGGAGGCGGAAGGCGGAAGGCGGAGGGCTGGGCGTCTTCAGCCTTCGGCCCGAAGCCCTTAGCTTCAAAGCTTCGGCTCTTTCAAGGATTGCCAGTGCGTACTTCCCGCTTCCGATTCGTCCTGCTCGCAGTTGCCGCCCTCAGCCTGACCGGCTTTGCGTTCATGCACCTGCACCTCAAGGCCAGCGTGCCGGCCGCGGACAGCACCGTCAAGGCAGCGCCGTCACAGATCCTGCTCATCTTCAGTGCCCATCCTGAGGCAGCGTTGTCGCGGGTGCAGCTCATGGGCCCGGACAGCACCGCGGTTGCGACCGGCAAGCCGGCGGCGGGCGCGGACTCGCTCTCGCTCGCGATACCGATCACTGGCAAGCTCTCCGACGGACGCTACCTGGTGCGCTGGCGCGCGGCCGGTCGCGATGGCCACCCGGCTGCGGGAGACTTTGCCTTTACCGTCGGTGGCACAGGTGGTGGCAACGCGGCAGCGTCGGCTGCGGTGTCACGGGACCATTCGGCGAACTGAGGTCGACCGTCTACGGTCGACCGTTGACCGTTGACCGTCGACTTTCTCCCATGGGCCCTACTCCTCTCATCGACGCCGCCGCTCCAGTGCGCTGGATCGGCTTCCTCGCGCTCTTCCCACTCGTCGGTGTGCTGGTGTTCTCGGCACTGGTCCGGCGCCGGCTGGGTGCTGCCGATCCGGACCTGACCCGTCAGCTCATCGAGCGGGGCCGGGTGGGTGGCGTGGTCGCCGCCCTGGTCCTGCTGCCATCACTCGCGCTCAAGCTCTATTTCCAGGTGCGCGCGTTCGGCATGCCGGGCGAGCCGTTCACCTGGGCCACGGCCCAGCCGATCCTTACCGGCACGAGCTGGGGGCATGGCTGGGAGTGGCAGGGTGGGGCGGCCCTGGCCACGCTGACCGGGCTGATCGTGGCGGGGCGTCACCGCGTCGGCTGGCTGGTGACGCTGCTCGGCGTGCTGGCGTTGCTGGGGAGCTTCCCGCTCACGGGGCATGCGGTGGAGCATCCGCTGGGCCCCCTGGTTGGCGTAGGGCTCCAGGGGCTGCACCTGGCTGGAGCGTCACTCTGGCTGGGGACGCTCGCGCTGATCATGGCGGCCGCGATGCCGGAGCTCAGGCGCCGAGCCGACGGCGAGGCGCACCTGGCGCGCCTGGTGGCGGGCTACTCGCCGCTTGCGCTGACGGGTGCCGGCACGGCGGTAACCGCTGGAGTGCTGCTCAGTCTCACCACGGTTGCGTCGTGGCCGGCGCTGATTGAAACCGTCTACGGCCGGACGCTGCTGGTCAAGCTGCTGGTGCTGGCGGGCGTAATCCTGCTGGGCTTCTACAACTGGCGTCGCGTCCGGCCGGCGCTGGGTGCGGAGCCGGGGGCGCGGCGCCTGACCCGTTCGGCGTCGGCCGAACTTGTCATCGGTACCCTGTTGCTGGCAGTGACGGCGGTACTGGTGGCGCTTCCTGCACCGGGACTCGACCACTGATGCGACGACTGCTCCTGCTGCTCCCGATCTGCCTGCTGGCGACGCTGGCCTGTGCCGGCAGCAGCCAGCCGGCGACGGTGACGTCTGCGGTGGCGCCGGTCGTGGCGTCCGATGCCGCGGCCGACACGCTGCTGATGGATGTCCACGACGCGGATTCCACGATCCAGGTGGAGTTGCGCTATGCCACGCGCAACAACTTCACCGGCGCGGTGCTGCCGGGTTACGAGGGGAACACCGCCTATCTGAGGCGGGAGGCGGCGCTCGCGCTCGGGCGAGTGCAGCGCGAGCTTCGCGCGGAGGGGCTGGGGCTGCGCATCTACGACGCATACCGCCCGGTGCGTGCCACCCTCGGCATGGTCGACTGGGCGGAGCGCACCGACCAGGTGCACTACCTGGATGACGGCTATATCGCGCGCCGCAGCCAGCACAACCTTGGGGTGGCGGTGGACCTGACGCTGGTGGACCTGGCGACCGGCGAGCCGCTGGAGATGGGGACGCCGTTTGATACCTTTTCCGAGGCCGCGCATACCGTCAATGCCGCCGGGAGCGCGCGGGTCAACCGCGACCGGCTGGTGCAGGCCATGGATCGTGAAGGCTGGTCCAACTATGCGCAGGAGTGGTGGCACTTTACTTTCAAGGTTGCCAATCCTGTCGCGTTTGATCGCGTAATTCGATGATTCCTTGATTTTGAAGGGCGGACGGGATAACATGCCACCTCTCGGACCGGCCCCCGGTCCCATGTCTTCATTCCGACAGGAACCGTCTGTCATGGCTTTGTGGACTCGTGTGGCCTGCCGTTTTCGCCGGTGGGTGCCCGCCGTCCTGATCCCGCTCGCTACCGCGGCCTGCATCGGGACGTCGTCGCAATACCCGCAGAGCACCCTGCATCCGAAGTCTGATTTTACCCGCATGATCGACGGTGTCCTGATGAACACCGTCTGGGCGGCCATTGTGGTGTTCATCCTGGTTGAGGGTGCACTCATCTGGGTGGTGTTCCGCTACCGTGGCAAGCCCGACGATCCGGAGCCCAAGCAGGTTCACGGCAATACCACGCTCGAAATCATCTGGACCGCCATTCCGGCGCTGCTGCTGGCGACCATCTCGGTGCCCACGGTCAAGGCCATCTTCCAGACCTATGAAGTGCCCAAGGACGTTGTCACCGTCGAGGTGATCGGGCACCAGTGGTGGTGGGAATTCCGCTATCCCGACTATGGTGTGCGCACGGCCGACGAGATGCACGTGCCGGTCGGCAAGATGGTGCTGCTCAAGATGAAGACCGAGGATGTCCTGCACAGCTTCTGGTCGCCGGAACTTGCCGCCAAGCGGGATCTCTTCCCCAACCGCACCAACACGCTCTGGTTCACGGCCGACACCACCGGGTACTTCTCGGGCCAGTGCGCCGAGTTCTGCGGCACCCAGCATGGCCGGATGGCCTTCGAGATCAAGTCGACGTCGCCCGAGGAGTTCGACAGCTACATCAAGGGGCTGCAGGCCACCGCGCCCAAGGCGGCGGCGGACTCCGCGGCAACGGCCCCGGCGGCGGGCGAGCCGACCCGGGTGAGCACGCTGGCCGCGGCCACGCGGCAGCTCGACCCGGCGGAGCAGGCGGCGGTGGACAGCGGGGCCAAGATCTTCCGGATGTGCAGCGCCTGTCATTCGCTGGACGCCACCTCGACGGCCAACATGATCGGTCCCAACCTGGCCAACATCGCCAGCCGCCGATACATCGGGGCGCGCACCCTGCTCAACACCCCGGAGAACCTGGCCAGCTGGATCTACGATCCGCAGGCCATCAAGCACGGCGTCATCATGCCCAAGCTCGGCCTCACGCACGAGCAGGCCACCATGGTGGCGAAGTACCTCCAGACGCACCGGTAACCCAAGGCGATCATGGCAACCTCCGCGATTTCGCACGCTGACCAGGTTCCTTCCGTCCACGCGGAAAAGCATGGGCTGTGGAGCTGGATCACCACGGTTGATCACAAGCGGATCGGCATCCTGTACGGCGCCACGGCGTTCATCTTCTTCCTGATGGGTGGCATCGAGGCGCTGCTGATCCGGTGGCAGCTGGCCCGGCCGGAGAACACGTTCCTCTCCCCCGAGCTGTACAACGAGCTGTTCACCATGCACGGCACCACGATGATCTTCCTGGCCGTGATGCCGTTGAGCGCGGCGTTCTTCAACTTCTTCATCCCGCTGCAGCTGGGCGCGCGCGACGTCGCCTTTCCGCGGCTCAATGCCTTCAGCTACTGGGTGTTCCTGCTGGGCGGGCTGTGGCTCAACGCCAGCTTCCTGTTCAACGCCGCCCCCAACGCCGGCTGGTTCGGCTACGCCAACCTCACCACCAACCAGTTCTCGCCGGGCCTCAACATCGACTTCTGGATGATCGGCCTGCAGATCCTGGGCGTGGCGTCGCTGGCCGCGGCGGTCAACTTCTTCACGACAGTGGTGAACCTCCGGGCCAGGGGCATGAAGTTCATGCGCATGCCCATGTTCACCTGGATGAGCTTCATCACCCAGGTGCTGCTGCTGCTGGCCTTCCCGGTCATCACGGTGGCGCTGATCCTGCTGATGTTCGACCGGTTCTTCGGCACCCACTTCTACATCCCGGCGAGCGGCGGCGACCCGATCCTCTGGCAGCACCTGTTCTGGATCTTCGGGCACCCCGAGGTGTACATCCTCATCCTGCCCGCGTTCGGCATCGTGAGCGAGGTGCTCCCGGTCTTCTCGCGGAAGCCGCTGTTCGGCTACGCAGCCATGGTCTTCTCCGGCATCTTCATCGCCTTCCTCGGTTTCGGCGTGTGGGCGCACCACATGTTTTCCACCGGCATGGGCCCCATCGCCGACACGGCGTTCAGCCTCACCACCATGCTGATCGCCATCCCCACGGGCGTGAAGATCTTCAACTGGCTCGGCACC
>DAIMFY010000185.1:0-4973 GCA_036724295.1 Gemmatimonadales bacterium
CCCATCCTGGACTATATTTCCCAGCTATCCCCGAACCCAGGGAGCGGGCTTGGCGTACAGCATGACCGGCTACGGCGCCGCCGAGGGGCAGACCACCCGCGGCACGCTGCGGATCGAGATTCGCACCGTCAATCACCGATTCCTGAATGTGGCGCTGAAGCTGCCGGCCGACTTGCAGCCGCTCGAGGCCGAGCTGAGAGAAGCGCTGCGGCGCGACTTCGACCGGGGCCATGTGGCCGTGTCAGCTCGCTGGCTCGGGAGTGACGAGGGGGTGGCCCGGGTCCGGGTGGACCTCGAGCACGCTCAGCAGGTCGCCACTGCGCTCAGGGAATTGCAGGCGGCGCTGGGTCTCGGTGGGGAACTTGACCTGGCGCTGGTGGCGCGCCAGCCCGACGTACTCACGCGGAACGCAATCGCGGCCAACCCGCCGGAATGGGCCGACGTCGCTCCTATCCTGGCCGAGGCGACCGAGGCGTGCCGTGTCATGCGCGAGCGAGAAGGCGCTGCCCTGGCGCAGGACCTCCTCGAACGCCTCGACCGGCTCGATGGCGCCGCCAGCGCGATCGCCGAGCTGGCGCCCGCTCGCCTGGTGCGGGAGCGCGACCGGCTTCGGGCATCGGTGGCGGAGCTGCTCGACGGCCGGGTGATCGACGAGACGCGGCTGGCCCAGGAAATTGCCGTGAGCGCGGATCGCCTGGACATTACCGAAGAGCTGGTCCGGTTCCGGACCCACACCTCGGCGTGCCGCGAGGCGATCAGGGCGGACGAGCCCGTGGGCAAGCGGCTCGGCTTCCTGGCGCAGGAAATGGGTCGCGAAATCAACACCATCGGCTCCAAGGCCAATGACGCCGAGATCGCCCGGCTGGTCATCGGAATGAAGGGCGAGCTGGAAAAAATCCGCGAGCAGCTCGAGAACCTGGAGTGAAGCCATTCCTCCTGGTCCTTTCCTCGCCCTCTGGCGGGGGCAAGACGACGATTGCCCGCTCGCTTCTCGATGGGCGCGATGAGCTGGGCTACTCGGTCTCGGCCACCACGCGGCCCATGCGCCCGGGTGAGGAAAACGGCCGGGATTACCATTTCTTCACGCGCGATGAGTTCCAGCGCCGCGTCGGCGCAGGGGCGTTCGTCGAGTGGGCCGAGTACGGCGGCAATCTGTACGGCACGCTGTGGAGCGAAGTGGAGGCGCTGTTCAGCGCCGGCCGCATTCCGGTGCTCGACATCGATATACAGGGAGCGCAGCAGATCCGGGCCGCCATGCCCGACGCGGTGCTGGTGTTCGTGATGCCGCCGTCTGCCGCGGTGCTCGCCGAGCGGCTCAAGAACCGGAATACCGAGGCGGCGGAGCGCGTCCGGCAGCGGCTGGAGGTGGCAGCGCTCGAAGTCGAGGCCGTCCCGGCCTACGACTACGTCGTGGAGAATGACAACCTGGTCGCTGCCGTCTCCATGGTGGCTTCCATCATTGATGCGGAACTGCATCGCACCCGCCGGCAGGCCGACCTGCCGGCCCAGATTGAACGCTTCCAGCGCGATGTGCGCGATGAAGCGCGGCGGATTTAGACGCGGTCAACGGTCGAGTGATTTTCGTTGACCGTCGACCGTAGACCGTCGACCGATACTCAAGGAGCAGCAATGCGGATCGTAACCCCGAAGGAAGTGGCATCGCAGGCGGGCAACAAGTACCTCGGCGTGCTGGTGGCCGCCAAGTTCGCCCGGTACCTGAACGAGTTTCCCCAGGGCCACGAAGCGATAAGCGGTGACGAGAAGCTCACCACCCTCGCCCTCGAGGCGCTGGCTGATGGCGACCTCAACTACAAGCTGGTGCGGCGCCGTCGTTCCGAGGCCTGACGCCGGTGTGGACCGGCCGGCGCATCGTCCTGGGTGTGTCGGGCGGGATCGCGTGCTACAAGAGCTGCATCCTTGCCCGGCGACTGACCGAGGCGGGCGCCGGGGTTGATGTCGTCATGACCCGCGCCGCTCAGGAGTTCGTGCGGCCACTGACATTTGAGGCACTCACCGGGCGTCCTGTCCTGACCTCCCTCTGGGAGGAGGGCAGGGCGCTTTCGCATGTGCGGCTGGGCCAGGATGCTGACCTGGTCATCGTGGCGCCGGCAACGGCGCAACTGCTGGCCCGTTATGCCCAGGGTCTGGCAGACGATCTCCTCACCGCGCTCATGCTCGCCGCTACCGCGCCGGTGCTGCTGGCCCCGGCGATGAATGACGAGATGTTCGCCTCGCCTGCCACCCGCGCGAACCTCGAACTGTTGCGCTCCCGCGCCGCGATAGTGGGACCGGCAACGGGTGCCCTCGCCGAAGGTCCCAGTGACCGGCCGGGCCGGATGAGCGAGCCCGAAGTGATCCTGGCGCACGCAGAGCGGATACTGCGGCGAAGCGGCAGTCGCCTGGATGGGAAACATGTTATCGTCACTGCAGGGCCCACGCGTGAATCGCTCGACCCGGTCCGGGTCGTCACCAACCGGTCGAGTGGGCTCATGGGGTTTGCCCTTGCTGGTGCGGCGTGGGCCCGGGGTGCCGACGTGCTGCTGATCAGCGGCCCTTCGTCGCTGCCTGCGCCAGAGGGCGTCGAATTCCAGCGAGTCGAGTCCACCGCTGACCTTGCCTCAGCGGTCGAGGCTGCCGTACCGAAGGCGGACGTACTGATCATGGCGGCGGCACCGGCGGATTATCGACCTGCGAAGCCGGCTGAGGCCAAGCAGTCGAGGGGCCAGGGCGACGTGACGCTGGCGCTGGAGCCCACTCCTGACGTGCTGGCCTCGACGGTCGGCCACCGAAAGCCGGGCGCGGTCATCGTAGGGTTCGCGCTGGAGACCGGTAACGCCATTTCCCGCGCCCGGGAGAAGCTGAGCCGGAAGCAGCTCGACCTGATCGTCGTGAACGACGCCCTGGAGCCCGGTGCTGGGTTCGAGGTGGCAACCAACCGGGTCACGCTGCTGGGGCGGGACGGAAGTGTCGCCGAACTTCCGCTCGCTTCCAAGCACGAGGTGGCCCACGCGATACTGGATGCCGTGGAGGCGCGGCTTGGCTGACGCACGCCTGCGATACCTGCGCCAGCAGATAGAATTGGGGGGCCCGGAAGTGGTCACGTCACGCATGAGTTTCCCCGGGCCGGCGGAGGACCGGAGTGCCGCCAAAGTGCGTACGCGTCCCAGCTGGCAGAAGGACGCGCCGCAGGTGCCGGCGGACGGCATCACGGTGCAGCCGCCAGTGGGACTTCTTGATGCCCAGGGCCTGAACCAGCTGGACCTGGAGCAGGTGGCCGAGCGCATCCGCACCACCTTCTGCTGCGACCTGTGTCCCAAGCGCATCAACGCCGTGCCGGGCGACGGAAACCCCAGGGCGCGGCTCATGCTTGTCGGCGAGGGCCCAGGCGCGACGGAAGACGAGACCGGGCGGCCCTTCGTGGGCGCGGCCGGCCAGCTGCTGGACAAGATTCTCGACGCCATTGGCCTCGAGCGGAAGGATGTCTTCATCACCAACGTGGTGAAGTGCCGGCCACCGCAGAACCGCAAGCCGCTGCCCGACGAAGTCGCCTCGTGCATTCCCTACCTGCATCGCCAGCTTGCGCTCGTCCAGCCGAAGGTGATCTTGTTGCTGGGAGGCACCGCCGCCGAGGCACTGCTCGAAAAGAAACAGTCACTGGGTCAGTTCCGGGGCAAGGTCCACCACTACGGGAGCATCCCGGTCGTGGCGACGTATCACCCCGCAGCGCTGCTCCGCAACCCGAACTGGAAGAAGCCGGCCTGGGATGACGTCCGTATCGCCCGACAATTACTCGACCAGTGAGTCGTATGTAGGCCGCAGCGCGCCGTGGAGCAACGAGGCCGAGCAGGCGGTGCTGGGCGCCATGCTGCTCGACCAGGACGCCGCGCTCCGGGCCACCGAGTCGCTCACCGACAACATGTTCTACCGCGAACCCCATCGCCGGCTCTTCCGGGCCATGGTGGGGCTCACCGAACGACGCGTGGTGATCGACCATGTGACGCTGCGGGATGAGCTCATGCGCCGGGGCGAGCTCGACGCGGCCGGTGGCCTCGAGTACCTCGCCGAGCTGGTAGATGCCGTCCCCACCGCCGCGAACCTCGAATTTCACGCCCGGATCGTCAAGGACAAGGCCATCCTGCGGCGGCTGATCGAGAGCGCCACGGCCATCGTCACCGAGGCTTACGATGCGAAGGCCGTCGCCAGCGACCTCCTCGACTCGGCCGAGTCCCGGATCTTCCAGATTTCGCAGCAGCGGGGTGTGGAGGGGTTCACCCGCATCAAGGAAATGCTGTGGCCCACCATGGAGCGCATCGAAACGCTCCAGAAGAGCGGTAAAGCGATTACCGGAGTTCCCAGCGGATTTGTAGACTTGGACTCGCTCACGAGCGGGTTCCAGCCCTCGGAGCTGGTGATCGTGGCGGCCCGGCCGTCCATGGGAAAGACGGCGTTCGTGCTGAACGTGGCCGCCAACGCGGCGCTGGAGGGCCACGGCATCGCGATCTTCTCGCTGGAAATGTCCAAGGAAGCGCTGGTGCACCGCCTCCTCACGTCCATGGCGCGGGTGGATAGCCAGCGAGTGCGGCACGGGACGCTCCGCGATTTCGACTTCACCCAGCTCGCGCGCGCGGCCGGATTGCTGCAGAGCTGCCCGCTCTGGATCGACGACCAGCCGGCGCTCACCCTGCTGCAGATGCGCTCCAAGGCCCGGCGCCTCAAGGCGGAGTACAACATCGGCGCGGTCGTGGTTGATTACCTGCAGCTGATGCGGAGCCCGGAGTATTCCGAGAACCGGGTGCAGGAGATCTCCGATATCTCGCGCTCGCTCAAGGCGCTCGCGCGCGAGCTGGAAGTGCCGGTGCTGGCATTGTCCCAGCTGTCGCGCGCCTCGGAGCAGCGCGGGGGCGAGCGCAAGCCGATTCTCTCCGACCTGCGCGATTCCGGCGCCATCGAGCAGGACGCCGACCTGGTCATCT
>DAIMFY010000186.1:0-2909 GCA_036724295.1 Gemmatimonadales bacterium
GCGCCAGGTCCATGCTTCGGGCCCAGCCGTTGATGCGGAACTGCTGGTAGAGCTTTGTTGCCGTGCTGTCGCCCATATCCTTCTGGTTGATGAGATACTCGAAGGTCGTGGCCCACCCCTCATCCATGAAGGCGTACCGGGTCTCGTTGATGCCCATGTAGAACGGCATGTACGTATGGGCGATCTCGTGGGCCACCACGAACTGCGCGAACGCCGGGTCAGGATACGACTGGTCGTTGGCCATCATGGGGTATTCCATCCCCGCGCCGCCCTGGAACGCCGTCATCTTCTCGTAGGGATAGGGCACGCCGGGCCATTCGTGCGAGAGAAAATCGAGCGAGTGCTTCACGTACTTCACCATCTGGTGGAAGTCGCTCGCCGTGTCATTGTAGGCCGCCTGTGCACTGGCCCGGCGGCCGCGCGCCACCTCGACGCTTCCGGCATCCCAGTCGTAATGGTCGCTCACCCCAAAGGCGACATCCGGGACATGGGTCGAGGTGAAATGCCAGCTGTTGGTGGCCCCCTGCGCGGTGACCTTGCCGCCCCCGATATCCGTACCGCTTGCCACCTTGATGACGCTGTCGCTGGTGAATGACGCCTTGAACCGCGCGAGCGGCTCCGCCTGCAGCAGGCTGTCGGCATTTTTCAGCGTGCCGGTGCCCCACACCACGAAGTTGGCGGGGACCTTCACGGTGACGTCGTAGTTGTTGAAGTCGCTGTAGAACTCCTTGCTGGTATGGTCCATCTGGTCCCAGCCGTTGTAGTCGTCGTAGACGGCCACGCGGGGATAGAAGTACGCCAGGTAGAAGGTGGTGGAATCAATCACCCCTTCGCGTCCCGGCCGCTGGACCAGGTCGTAGTACCAGTCGAACGAGAGCTTGACCGAATCCTTCGGCGCCAGCGCCTCCGGCAGCCGCACCGGCTGCCACGTGAAGAAACGCGGCGAGTCGTTCCAGTGCTGGCGTGTGCCATTCACCGCAAACGAGCGAATATGCACGCCGGAGGTCATCGATTCCTCGGTGGCGCCGCCCGAGCGCGGTGCGCCCGGCTTGTGCATGTTGCCGAAGAGCCGGATGGTGAGCGTCTTGAGCGTATCCGGACTGTTGTTGATGTAGGTGATCTGCTCGGTGCCCGTGATGAGCCGGTCGGGCGGCATCGCCGAAATGGAAATGGTGTAGCTGGCGTGGTTCTGCCAGTAGTTCCTGCCCGGGGTTCCATCCTTGGCGCGCGTCCCTTCCGCATAGGTCCGCTTGATGGGTCTCGGCATGTAGAGCGACTGGGCAGACGCGGCGGGAACGGCAATGACGAGCAGCAGCAGGGCGTGTACGAGACGGCGCATGGCGATGGAGTCCGTGGGGTAACGGGGGAGATGGGAAGATAATGCAGAGGGACGGGGGACGAGGGACGAGCGGTCGCGGGCCCAGGCTCGGGAGATACGAGTCACGAATTGCAAGAGCTGGAACCTGCCCCCTCGTCATTCCCGCGAAACCCCGGTGAAAACCGGGGTTTCGCTGGGGTGACGATCAGGCGAGGTGCAGCACCCGCGACCCGCGACCCGCGACCCTCACCCCAGATCCTCCGACTCCTCCGCATTGTCGCAGCTCACCTTCGGATTCCACGGTGCGTAGAGCCCCGACGGATTCTCCTCCCAGAGCCAGATGTGCAGCGCATAGAGGCCGAGATCATCCATGCGCATGAAGCTTTCGCCGACCAGTGAGGGCGGTTCGTCGCCAGTCCACGCCGCGATCGGCACGATGTATTCCAGCCCCACCAGCTTCATGGAGCCATCCTCCTGCGGCTCGTACATGAACGCCTCCGGATTTTCCAGTGAAGGCGTGCCGTCGATGAGGTCAGGGTTGCCATAGTGGTAGCCCATGCCCCCGGAGCCGGTGGCGTACCAGCAGGGCGTAATGGGCGTATCCCAGCCGGCGGCCTGTGCCGCCGAGAGACTCCTGTAGGCGGAGAGGTTGTCCTTGAGGGCATCGAGCTCGTCGGGATGGGGGCCGGCGATATCGCTGCCGCACGCGGCGATAGTGAGGACAGACAACAGGGTGATTGGAAGCAGGTGGTGACGGCGCGGCTGCATGGAGCACTCCTTGGCATGAGGGGACATGCCGGCGTCGCGCGCGGAGGATGGTGCGGCCCGCGGCGATCCCGGTCTCGGTGATAGAGGCCGAAATCGCGGGGAAACGGGCTCATTTGGGAGGTGTGGGGCGTGGGGCGTGGGGCGTGAGTCCTGGGTCGTGAGGCGAGTTTGTCAACGAAGAGGGCGCGGAGGTGCGCGGAGAGTATCCGTACTCCAGACAGCAGCACAATGGTTGTGCCCTTGATCTGGCGATGGGAGTATCGAACAACATGGAGCGCTCTGCGTATCGCTGCGCCCTTCGCGCCTCCGCGTTGTGAAGGCTGGCCCGGCTAAACGCCCCACGCCCCACGCCTCATGCCTCACGCCTCCATGCTTCCGCCACCTGCCGTCCACGATCGACGTCGTCCACGACGAGAATGAGCCGATGATCGTGGTCACTGTACAGCACTTCGATATTGACGCCCGCCTCCGCCATTCGGCGCGTGAGCATGCCGAGCTGGCCGGGCACGCCCTGATGCAGCCGTTGAACCACCACGTCGCGCACCGTGAGGACCTCGATTCCCGCCGCCTCGAGCGCTCGGCGCGCCGCGTCGCCGTCCGCGAAGAGAAAATGCGCTGTGCCGCTACCATCAACGACCCAGGCGCCACCACCCTCGATGCTCACCCCGGCCCGGCCGAGCGCTTCGCCCATTTCGGCGAGCGCGCCAGGGCGATCGTCGAGCCGCATGCTGACATCCATCATCGGGCCCTGCCTTCCCCGCCGGCAAACACCGGCTCACAGTGGATCTCCGTCAGACACCTTCCTGAGCCTTCAGCTTTCAGC
>DAIMFY010000186.1:3009-4960 GCA_036724295.1 Gemmatimonadales bacterium
TTCAACACTCCACTCTTCCACGATCTCCCTGATTCCCTCCGACGGTTCCGCACCACCTTCCCAGACTGTCGGCGAGCCGGCCTCGAGCAGCAGCTGGCCTACGGCGTGGTAATCGGTGCCAGCGGCGGGGTCCGCCGAGGGACGACTGCGTGCACCCTCGGCGGCGCAGATCAGCGCGGTCGCATGGAATTCTCGATCCTGCTGGGTCACCGATCCTCCGTGCGCCAGCAGCAGGCGCACCGACTCCACCTTGCCTGCCATCGCCGCCTTGTGCAGCGCCGTCATGCCAATCGACTCATCGCCATGGTTCGGGTTGAAGCCGGCCGAAAGGAGTGCGTCGAGCGCGGCAAGATCGGCGCGCTCGGACGCGAGATAGAGTGCCGCATAGTGGCCCTCGGCGTACTGCGACGGCAGGGCCGGATCGGCGACGAGCAACGCCATCGCCGCCGGCTTGTCGCCCCGGCTGCACGCGGCCACCAGCCGGTCCACTGGCGCCATTTCGTCCGTCGAACCATGCGCGAGCAGCCACTCCGCCACCGCGCGGTTGTTCACCAGCTCGGCTTCGGCAAACGGTGTCCGGCCGGCCAGGTTGCGCCGGGCGACATTAGCGCCGTGGGCAACCAGTAATTCCACCAGCTCGGCGTCGCCGGTGCGTGCGGCGGCATGGAGCGGAGTCTCGCCGGTGGCCGGAAAGACGATATCGGGATTGGCGCCGTGCGTTGCCAGCCATTTCGCGCCGGTGAGGTGACCGCCAAAGCACAGGATCGCGTAGAGTGGCGTGGATCCATCAGTGGCCCACGGATGATCCGTCTTCGCGCCGAATTCGCGGAGCAGCTCGAGCGTCGAGGTGTCACCGGCGCTCGCAGCCAGGGTGAGCGTCACGCCGTCGTCGGGGCTGGCGCCGAGCTCCAGCAGCGCGCGTGCGAGGGGAAGCGAACGGGTCACCCGGGTGGCACCCCAGAGCACGGGACGCCGCACGCCGTGGTGCAGCCAGGGGAACCGGGCATTCGGGTCGGCGCCGAGCTCGATCAGGCGCCGAGCGATTGCGGCAAGTGACTCGTCCCGCTCGGCGATGCCATGCAGAGCGGAGTGGCAGATATAGAGCAGCGGTTCCCAGTTCCGGGGCCCGCCGGGCTGCATGGCCAGTTCCGGATTCGCACCGAGAGCGGACTCAATCCTGGCGGCGTTACCGGCTACGAGCGCGGTCCACAGATTTGCGTCGCTGATGCCCGGGTGGAGCGCCAGCAGCCGCGCCGCGCGATCGGCCCGTCCTTCCGTTGCTGCATCGATGAAGTGTTCGGCCGCCTCGGCGAATGCGAGCGTGAGTTCCTCCACCCGCTCGCGCAGCGCATTCCACGAACGGAAACCGAGCTCGCGGGCAATGGCCGATTGTGCGTCATGCAGGGCGAGCTGCGCGGAACGCAATCTGTGTTCGGGTGCCTCTGCGAAGGCAGGCAGTACGCGGAACCGGGCGAGTGCCGCGGCATCGCCGGCGCGAGATGCGGCGAGGAGTTCCTTGGCTTGTCGCTTGAGCTGCCCGAGATCGGGTCGGGTGGGGAGCTGCGGGGCCGTCATGGTGACCTCCATGCTGTGACGCAGGCGGTCCGCAAGCCGGCCAGCACGGAGAACAACCGTGCGGACTTTGACTTCAACGGGAGGACTCAGTCCTTCGCGCGGACCCGCGGGCGCCCCGGTGCGCACGGACGCAATATCGGGCTGGAGGTGAAGGCGGTCAATGGGTGCTGGCTGCGTCCTACGTCCCACGCCCCACTTCAATTCCTGCCAAACGTCCAGTTGGTAAACAGTCCCACCCAGATCATCAGTACCGCAACCAGCAGGTAGAACGCGGCGGTGGCCGTGTCACCAATCGAGTCCCGCAGCCATCGTGCCCGGTAATTGTTCCAGTACCATCGCGGCCGCACCACCGTCATCACGGCCACGAACGAGCCGA
>DAIMFY010000187.1:0-4946 GCA_036724295.1 Gemmatimonadales bacterium
CCGCAGACCGGCACCTTCCTGGCCGAGCGACCCCAGTTCTATCGCAAGGGAGTGGCGTATCGCACCTCGCCGATCGCACCCTATGATGAAAGCAAGCTGGTCCACGCGCTCCAGCTCCTGCTGGATGCCGGACCGGGGCTGGCCAGGAGTGACGCCTACCAGTACGATGTGGTGAACCTCACCCGCCAGCTGCTGGGCTCACTCGGGCTCCCGATGGTCGATTCGGTGGAAGCCGCGTTCACGCGGAAGGATCGAGCCGCGCTCGCCAGGGCGGAGCAGGGCATCATCGAGCTCCTGACCGATCTCGACACGCTGGTGGGTACGCGAAGGGAATTCCTGCTTGGCAGCTGGCTCGAGGACGCGAAGCGCTGGGCCAGCAGCGACGAGGAACGGCACCTCTACGAATGGAACGCGCGGAACATCATCACCCTCTGGGGCACCAAGTGCACCGAGGGCCAGAATGACGACTTGAACCTGTACGCCTACAAGCAGTGGCAGGGAATGTTTTCGACGTACTACCTCCCGCGCTGGCAGGCGTTCTTCGAAGAACTCAACCAGTCGCTGGATCACGGCACCACATTCGAGCGGGCCCCGTTCGCCTCCCGCATGTGCGGCTGGGAGCAGGAATGGTCCCGCCGGACAGGCGACTTTCCGGCCGAACCCCGGGGCGATGCCCTGGCCCTGTCGCGAACGCTGTTTCGGAAGTATTTCCCTGGGAGGGCACCGTAATGCCGCTTGCGCAGCTGACATCCATTCTGTTCGGCCTCGCCGGGCTCGGCTTTCTCGCAGCGGGATTGATCCTGCGCGGGCACGGTGGCGCATCGCTCGTCTTCCAGGTGCTGGGCGCCGTGTTCCTGGCCCTGTGCCTGTTCTGGCTTGCCATAGCGCAGCGGCGGGGTCGAGAGGCCGATAATACCAGCGGCAAGGAGGAATCTGATGGCGCTTGAGATGCGCAGCGAGTGTGAGCGATGCCACGCACCACTGGAAGGTGAGGACACCGCGTTCATCTGCAGCTACGAGTGCACCTTCTGCGCCAACTGCGCGGATGAGATGAATGAAGTCTGCCCCAACTGCGGTGGCGAGCTGGTGCTCCGGCCCATTCGCCAGCACGAACGTCGCCCTGCCTGAAGTCACGAACGCACGGGACGCGCGAGAGCAGGAAGAACGCATTCACACGAAAACACCAAGGCACGAAAGTGGGCGCCCGATGAGATCCGTGCTGGGAATCTTCACGTTGGCACTTCCGGTGCTGGTGATGGCCTGTACTTCAGCAAGGGCACCCGAGCATGCAGCGGCCGCGAGCGACAGCCTCGCCGGTCCCCACGAGGTCACCGTGATCGCGCGAAACTTCGCCTACCAGATGCCGGACACGCTTGCGAGTGGTCTCACGACCTTCCATCTCGTCAACAACGGCACCGAGCCGCACCACCTGATGTTCTATCGTCTCGAGGATGGGAAGACGATGAGCGACGCGTTCGCCGAGCTCAGAACCGGTGGTCCCCTGCCGTCCTGGATGCATCCGGTGGGCGGACCCAATGCACCGGCACCTGGCAGCGATTCCTGGGCTACCGTATCACTCATACCGGGCCACTACATGGCCTTCTGTCATATTCCGAGCCGGGATCATGTGCTGCACCTGGCCAAGGGCATGATGAAGGAAGTGACCGTGGTGCCCGCAGCCGGAACGCGGGCCTCGATGCCGGTGACCGACCTGACCGTGACCCTTGCCGATTACTCCTTCGCCTTCTCCCGCACCCCGGTGGCCGGCCCCCAGACCGTCGCCATCATCAACAAGGGCACCGACACGCACGAGCTGATTCTCTCCTTGCTCGATCCGGGAAAGACGCCCGAGGATTTCGTGCACTGGATCAACAACCAGGATGGGCCGGCGCCGGTAACGCCCTACGGCGGGGTCACCGATGTCGCGCCGGGCGACACGGTCGTGGCGCGGATAGATTTCCGGCCGGGGCAATACAGCGTGACCTGCCGAGTCCGGGCCGCCACCGATGGCCGCACCCATGACCTGCATGGAATGAACATGGGATTCACGGTTCAGTGATGCGGCGCAGCGGAGGCTCGACCTTTGGCCATGATCCATTTGACCCCCTCGAAGGGCGCGTGGATGAGACCATCGACCTCCACGGCCTCACCGCCGCCGAGGCGCGCGCTCGGCTGGAGCAGCATTTCGCCGGTGCCAAACGAGAACGGCCAGGCCAGCTGGTCCATATCATCACAGGCAAGGGCCGCAATTCACCGGGTGGTGCGGTGCTCAAGCCCGCAGTCCGGGCGCTGCTCCGCTCCGGGAGCATTCCCGACATCGTGCGCTGGGGAATCGACGATGATGAGGGCGGCTTTCTGGCCCGGGTGGCGGGTGGGAGATTTCGCTGAAACCATGCATGCGGACGGACAGACATGCGATGTGCGGCTGATCGCGCTCGAGTGCTGCACCGGATGAAGGCGGCCGGGGCAGTCGTGATCCTGGCAGCGGCCTGTGCGCCCGCGGCGGCGCGGGTTGCGCTCCAACCTGACGCTGCGGTGACCCCGGAGACGCGGCTGGCGCTCTGGCAGGGACCGCGCGCAGACACACTACGCGGCGTGCAGGTCGGCGACAGCGTCGTGAGCGGCGTCCCGCTGGCGCAGCCCACCTTGTGCGATAGTTGCCGCGTGAAGCTCCCGCTCGCAGGCATCGATTCGGTGCTCCAGCTCCCGCCCGCGCGCAACCGGCTCGCGCCGGCGGCTGTCGCCGCCGCGTTGGCGGGATTCGTGGGGATCTGGATGTGGAGCGATTGAAGAACAGTCGTAAGTCATATGTCATATGTCATATGTCATAAGTCATAAGCCTGATGGCGTATGATTCATTTGTGACTCGTGCCGCTTGCTATTCGCCTTTCGATGGACCTGAGCAGCCCAGAGAGGAGCTGGCCGGCGGTCAGGCTGGCCCGACTCAATTCCTCGTGGGCGGCGGCAGGGAGGTACCCAAGCTCCAATGCGAGAATGGCCTGACTCTCGAGCTCTCGCAGGGAACCGCTGGCAATTCGCAGGAACGGCGCGAATTGGCGATCAGATGCTCGACCCGCGCCTTCTGCGATATTGGACATGACCCACACGGCTGCTCGGCGCATCTGCGCCACCAGCCCGAACCGTTCTGCTGCCGGGAAGCTTTCGGTTACATGGTACGCGACGAGAGCAGGCTTCCGGCTCGCATTCCACGCATTGAGATCACGGTAGTCGCCCATGCTCGAATATCGGATCATCCTTCGCGGCCCGAGGTACCCGAATTACGCGAGCAGGATCCTCCAATCGCATCGTACGCCGCGTGACGCATGTCGTACGACCTATGACGTATGACTTATGACTTCCACCCTCCCCGCCCCTTCCTCCGAGCCCACTGGCGCCACCTCGTGATGTTCAACTACGAGATCGCGCCTGGGGTGCTGGCGCCGCTGGTCCCGCCGGGCACCGAGCTCGACGACTTCAACGGACGCCTGTTCGTCAGCCTGATCGGCTTCCAATTCCTGAAGGCCAGTCTCTTCCACATCCCGATACCGCTGCACCAGCACTTCGTCGAAGTGAACCTTCGCTTCTACGTGAAGCACGAGGCCGCGGATGGCTGGCATCATGGCGTCGTTTTCATCAGGGAAATGGTGCCTCACGCGGCGATCTCGCTCGGTGCATCGCTGTTCTACAACGAACCCTACCGCACTCTTCCCCTGCGCGAGCAGGTCGTCCTGGCTGGAGCCGACTCTGGAGCAGCGGGCCACGTGCGGTATGAATGGCTGCTGCACCAGCACTGGCAACACCTCGAGGCCATGACGGAAGGCACGCCGGCTCCGCTGGTGCCCGGCTCCGAAGCCGATTTCATCGCGACTCGGCACTGGGGCTACGGTACATTCCACGACGGGAGAGGGATCGAGTACCACGTAACCCACCCTCGATGGAATATCTGGAGCGTCCATCGCCACAGTCTCCGCTGCGATGTCGCCGCGCTCTACGGACAGCGCTTCGTCGCGCCGCTCAGCCAGACGCCCGCGTCGGTGTTCGTGGCGGACGGATCAGAGGTGAGTGTGTCGAGGTGGAGGGGGATGTCCTGAGCGCAGCGAAGGATCTACTGCTCCGCAGCTGGGAGCCAGTTGCGCGCCAGGACAAAGCCGGGCCGGATCTTTCGCTTCGCTCAGGTTGAAGAACGGGTTAGCTTCAACTCCCAAGCCTGAAGGTCACACGCTGGTATCACCCCAAGCCCATCATCCCATGCCCGACCTCTCGACGATCTACCTCACCGATATGCGACTCCGCCTGGTGAAGCTTCGCACCACCGCCGAGGCGGCCATCGCCCAGTGCAGCGACGCCAGCTTCGCCGCGAGCCCCGATGCAGAGACCAACAGCATCGCGCTGACGGTCAAGCACATCGCAGGGAATCTCCGGTCGCGCTTCAGCAACTTCATCGTGAGCGACGGCGAGAAGCCGGACCGCCACCGCGACAACGAGTTCATCCTCATGCCTCGCGACACCCGCGAGGCGCTCCTGCAGCGCTGGTCCGAATCATGGGATCTCATGCTGCACGCGGTCGCTGCGCTCACACCCGAGGACCTCGGCCGCACGCTCACTATCCGCGGCGAACCGCACACGGTGGTTTCCGCCCTCAACCGCAATCTCGTGCACCTGGCGTATCATGCGGGACAGATCGTGCAGCTTGCCAAGCATTATGCCGGGCCGGAATGGCGCACACTCACCATAGCGCGTGGCGCGTCCGAGTCCTATAATGCCGCGCTGGACGGGGCTCCGCACAACGCAACCCGAGGAGATGCACGGTGAATGTTCACGCGCGCGGCACGTTCGACGTCAAGACCATTCCCCAGCCCGCCGACGAGGAGGGCGTCGCCATCGGGCGCCTGCTGCTGGACAAGCAGTTCCACGGCGACCTCGAGGCGACGAGCAAGGGCCAGATG
>DAIMFY010000188.1:0-4930 GCA_036724295.1 Gemmatimonadales bacterium
AAGAGCAGTGCGGAGCCGGTGGTGGTGGAGTAGGCGGGAAGACGGGAAGACGGGAAGGCGGGAAGGCGGGAAGTTCTGGAGGAATGCACACTTCCCGTTTTCCCGTCTTCCCGCCTTCCCGCCTTAACTCAGCACTCCCCCCACCAGCGCCAGCAACCCCAGCATCCCCGCCACCGACGACACCACCTTCTGCCGGCGGCGGAGTTCATCGAAGTGCGCCGCGTGAGGGCCCTCGGGATCGAGCCGTGAGAGCCGTGATGCGATCGGCAAGCCGCCCAGCAGGATCACCAGCGCGCCGAGAATCCCCGCGCCCTGCATCACCATGAGCCAGGAGCTGAGTGACGTCACCATCGCGTTCATCAGCCGGATGGTCAGGATCAGTCCCGAGAACACCACCAGCAGTGCCCCCGGCGCGATCACGAGCTTGTGCATGGATGCCTGGGCGCGGGTCACCGCCCCGAGCGCGGCGCGCGACTCGCTCCGGGCGACCACCCCGGCCACCATCGCGGCCAGCCCACCGCCCAGCCACATGGCGAAGCCGAGGATATGCAGCAGCAGCCAGAGATGGCTCACTTGCCGGCCTCGGACAGGATGGCATCGTCGATAGGCTGGCGGCCGCCAAAGCCGGTTTCCATTTCGTGCCAGGCGATAATGCGCTCTTCACCCAGCTGCCAGCAGAGGTACACGGGCTCGTCGCTCCGGAGTGAGGGAAAGTCCACCAGTCCCGACTCGAATCCCTTGAACAGGCAGCCGACGTCCTCAAGTTCGTGGAGATAGCCATCAATCAGCTCGGCGCGCCGCGCCACGTCGGTGCGAACCCGCAGCATCTCCTCCGTCTCGCCCGCCGTCGGATCCGCCAGCAGCGACAGCGCCTCATACCGTGAGACGCCTGCGCGCCATTCCGGATGCTCGGCCACGAGATCGGCCACGATGCGCTTCACCAGCGGGAGCGTGCGCTCCGCTTCTTCCAGCGTGAACAACCGTGTTGCCTGGGTCATGTCATTTCCATCCTGCGTCCTGCAACGCCGCGCGCGTGGCGCGATACCCTTCGTCGGCGTACTGCCGCGCGAGATCCATTCGAAATGTCACGTTCCGCTGCACATTCGGGCGGACATAGACCAGCCGGGGACGGGTGGCATCCCGGCGCCACAGCTCCAGCTCCAACGCGCTGTTGGCCGCCATGAGGATGCCGGTCGCATCGTTGTGCGCCCGCACCAGCGACGGGTAGGGCGACTCCGCCGAGGCAAGTTCGTCAAAGCCGGGCCCGATATCCACCGCCAGCACCAGGTCGGGATTGCCCGCCCGCGCCGGCTCCAGCGGCACCACGCCGCGCAGGCCGCCATCGGCCAGCCGCCGCCCAGCGATCACCACCGGGGGAAAGAATACCGGCAGCGCACAGGACGCCATCAGTGCATCCACCAGCGCGACGTTCTCGCCACCGTGCCCGAAGAGCACCAGGTCGCCGGTCGCGAGATCCACCGCCGTCACGGTGAGCGGCAGCGTGAGCTCGTCGAACGTCCTGGCCGGCAGGTACGATTCGATGGCCCGCCGCAGCGGTTCCGGCCGCATCAGGCCGCTCACGAAGATACCGCCCAGCGGCGCCAGGAGCCGCTTCACGACCCCTCGGCTTCCCGCCTCGACCAGCCGCGCCAGGACGTCGTCGGTATGCAGCCCGGCACAGAAACCAGCCGCGATCACCGCGCCCATCGAGGTGCCGGTATAGCGCTCCGCCTGCAGGCCGACTTCATTCAGCGCGCGGATCGCACCCACATGGGCCGCGGCCTTGGCCCCGCCGCCGGAGAGCGCGGCGACAACCCTCATCCCTGTTTCATCCGTTCGCGATACCGCCGCGCTGCCTCATACCGTTGCCGTTCTTCCTCGGTCTCGGGAACCAGCCTCGGCACCCGCTTCGGCTTGCCCGATTCGTCGATCGCCACAAACACGCAGTGCGCCACGTGCGTAAACCGGCGCTCGCCCGTCGTGATGGTCTCGGCGTGCACCATGACCGTGATGTCCATCGAGGAGTTGCCCACGAAATCCACCGTGGCCGAGCAGGTCACGAGGTTGCCCAGCGGAATCCGCTCGCGGAAGTCCACCCGGTCGATGGCCGCTGTCACCGCCGGGCCACCAGCGTGCCGCATCGCCGCGACCGCTGCCGCCTGGTCCACCAGCGCCATCAGGTTGCCGCCGAAGAGATCTCCCAGCACGTTCTGCATATGCGGCATGACGAACGTGGTGATCTCACCGCGGGAGTAGGACATGGGACGGGAGTCGGGCATGGGCTTGGGGCCTGGGGCGTGGGGAATGGTCAACGGTCTACAGTCTACGGTCGACCGTTGACCGTCGACTGTCAGTAATCGACCGGCCTGAGATAGTACTCCCCGATCGCCGTCTGGCTCACCATGGCGACTGTGGGCAGTTTCCGCTTCCAGTGGGTCGAGTCGAGGCGCTTGCGCACCAGTGCCACCTCATCCTCGGTGAAGTCGCGCGCCACAATCTCTTCATTGCGGTAGCCGAGCAGGATCCAGTGCAGGATGAGATCGGCACGGGCGTAGGAGATGCCGAAGTCGCCTTCGTCCGTCTGGCCGGTGATGAGGTCGGCGCTGGCCGGCTTGGCCACGATTTCCTCGGGCACGCCGAGGTGCCGGGCGAGCGCCCAGACCTGCGTCTTGAAGAGATCGCCCAGCGGGTTGATGGGCGGCGAATCATCGGCGTGCCAGGTGAAGTAACCCAGCAGGCGCTCGGACTTGTTGCCCGTTCCGAGCGGCAATGCCCGGCACGCCTCGGAAAGATCAAACAGCGTGATCATGCGAGTCCGCGCCATGATATTCCCCTGCCGGGCGGGCGTCGTGCTGCCGCCAATGGCGCGGGTGAGGCCGTCGACCGCGTCGCTGATGTCTACCGTGCGCATTTCAATGCCGGTCGCCCTGGCCACCCGCTCCGCGTGCTCCAGGCTCTCGGCGCTTGACCGGCTGTACGGCATCCGCACGCCGACCACATTCGCGGGCCCCAGCGCCTCCGCGGCGAGATAGGCCACCACCGAACTGTCCACGCCGCCGGAGAGCCCCAGCACCGCGCGCGTGAATCCCCGCCGGCGCGACACCTCGTCGCGAATGAATTCGACCAGCCATTTGCGTGTGAGCTCCGCTTCGATGGCGAGTGGGGCGTCTGGCGTCGAGCGTCTGGCGTCGAGCGCCCGACGCCTGACGCCGGACGCCTGAGCCAAGGCGGCGGACGTCCGGCGTCCGGCGTCCAGCGCCCCTCGACCCGTGACCCGCGACCCGCGACTCTCCAGCAAATGCGGCAATCGCATCTCGAGGTCCGACAGCAGCGGCATGTCGGCGCGGGCGCGGGTGATCTCCTCGAGCGGCAGTTCGGCGCCAAGGAGCGCATCCTCGAACACGGGGCCTCGCAGCAGCAGGTCGCCGCGCGGGCCAGCGACGATCGAGCCGCCTGGGAATGCCTTGCCTCCCTCGAAGCCCACCAGCTGGGCGACGGCGACATACATCCCGTGCTCGCCGGCCATGTCCTGCGCGATCCGCTCCCAGCGCGAGAGACTCGATGGCCGCCGGTCGTCGCCGTCCGGCGTGATTCCGCGCGCGGGGCTCGCGCTCGGCACGATCAGGAGCTGCGCACCATCGAGCGCCGCGAGCATCGGCATGACGCTGTGCCAGGCGTCTTCGCAGATGATGACCGCCGCCCGGCCCCAGCGAGTGTCGAACGCCTCCACCGAGCGGCCCGGCTCGACGAAGCGTTCCTCGTCGAAGACGCCATAGGTGGGCAGGAACACCTTGCGATGCACATGACGGATCCCGGCATCATCGCCGCCGAGCGATGCATACATCGCGGAATTGTGGAGCGTGTTGTCGTGGACTTCGTAGAAGCCGATGCAGATATCGAACGGCGGCGCGCCACTGTCCGTGTGCGCCTGTGCAAGATCAGCGAAGAGATCGGTGGCGCTCCTGGCCAGCTCGCGCACCCCGCCTTCGAGGAAATACCCGGTCAGCGCCGCTTCAGCGGTCACGACCAGGTCGGGAGGGTACTCGCCTCCGGCCAGCTGGCCGAAGATTTCGCCCAGCCGAGCCAGGTTCTGGCGATAGGCGCCCTTGGTGGGGCGGAACTGGGCAATGGCGATGCGGAGCATTGCAGGGTAATGTAGACGGTCTACGGTCGACGGTCGACGGTCGGCCGTGGATGGTTGACCGTCGACCTCTCACGGAGCTCCTCGAATGCCCACCAATGCCCTCAACGCCCTCGCCGGCATCCCCAATGCCTGCGAAGCGCTGCCCAATATCATCACCGGCGGCCAGCCGAGCGCGCAGCAGCTGGAAAAGTTCAAGGCGGCTGGTGGCGCGCTGGTGCTCGACGTCCGTGACCCGATGGAACAGCGGCCATTCGACGAGCCGGGGCATGCCGCCGCACTCGGCCTGCACTACGTGAACGTCCCGATTTCTCCCGGCGCCACCAGCGACGAAAAGATGGATAAGATTCTCGCCACTCTCCGGGAATACGAGGATAAATCGATCTTCTTTCATTGCGGCAGCGGCAACCGGGTAGGCGGGGCCATGCTGGCCTACCTGATTCTCGACCGGCAGATGTCCGAGGACGACGCGGTCGAGCGCGCCATGGCCATGGGCCTTCGCAGTCCGGAATACCTCCAGTGGGGCCTCGACTACGCCCACCGCCACGCCAACCAGTCCTGACACTTCGGAGCATGGAATGACACGACATCTGCTCGCCGCTCTGCTGCTGGCGAGTGCGGCGCCCCTCGCCGCTCAGCAGGTGAAGGCGCTTGACCCCGCCAACATGGACACCACCTGCAGCGCGTGCGAGGACTTCTTCCGCTACGCCAACGGCGGCTGGCTCGCGCACAATACCATTCCCGCCGACAAGGCCTCCTGGGGAAGTTTCAACGAACTGCAGGAGTCGA
>DAIMFY010000189.1:0-4851 GCA_036724295.1 Gemmatimonadales bacterium
AGCTGTTGCGCCGCTATGAACGGCCCATCTTCTCGCTCATCTTCCGCATGGTGCGCGACCGGGAGCTCAGCGAAGATCTCTCCCAGGAGACGTTCGTCAAGGCGCTGAACGCGCTCGATTCCTACCGGCCGGAATTCAAGTTTTCGTCCTGGATCTTCAAGATCGCCAACAACACCGCCATCGACCACCTGCGGCGGCGTGAACTCAACACGCTTTCGCTGGAAGGCTCGCCGCACGCCTCCACGCCGGAAGCGATCGAGGCGACCGCGCTGCAGATCGGCGCACGGCAGGAGACGCCGCTCGATACGGTCGAGGCCAAGGAGCTGGGAGGCCAGATCGAGGCTGCCATCGGCGCTCTTCGCCCGGAGTATCGCGCCTGCATCCTGCTCCGCCATGTCGAGGGCCGCCCCTACGAGGAAATCGCCGAGATCCTCGACCTTCCCCTCGGCACGGTCAAGACCTACATCCACCGCGCCCGCAACGAGTTGCGGGAGTCGCTTGGGCATCTCCGCGAATGAAACATTCCCTTTTGACGCTCCGTAGGAGGGCACACTTATGACCGGGCCCCGGCAGCACCTCACCCCCGACGAGATTGACTCGCTCCTGCAAGGCGAGCCCACTCCGTCGCAACTCGAACACCTGACCGACTGCGCCGAATGCGCCCTGCTCCTGGGACAGCATCGCGCGGTGGTCTCGTCGCTCGAGGCGCTGCCGCATTTCGACCCGGGCGACGAGTTCGCCGACCAGGTCATGTTCCAGGTTGCGGTCCCTGATCCATTCGCCATGCGATCGATGGCAACGTCGCGGCGGCGACTGCTCGAAACCGGACGAAGCCGTGCGCTCGTGGCCTCGGTCGCCGTCGCGGTCGTCGGCCTGATGGCGGCCAGCGTCATCTGGACGTCGCTCAATCGCGAGGTGCTCAGCTCCGCAGGAACGTGGCTCGGCGGCGAGGCCAGCCAGTGGTTCTGGGTGGCCTTGCGCGGTGCCTTTGCCAACGTCACCGAGCAACCATGGTTTGACACGGCGCGCAGCGCGGTCGGTGGGCCCGCCCGGCTGGCCGCAGTTTCCGCCTGTGGCATGCTCCTCTATGTCGTCGGGCTGGTGGCGCTGCGGCGGCTCATGGCATTTCCGCCGAAGGGAGCAGCGCATGCGGGCGCTTAAGGCGGTTCCCGTCGCGCTGCTCCTCCTGATCCTGCCTGCACTGTCACTGCACGCCGAGCCCCAGCCTGATGGTCTGGGCAGTATCGCGTCGGACTTCTGGAGCTTCCTGCAGCAGATTCGCACCGGTGCCCAGGACGATTCAGTGCCCACCCGGCGCCAGGCCGATCATCCCATCGCCATACCGGCCGCAGGCAGCAACGGCCCCGTCATCGAGCTCTCCGACCTTTCGCGCCCGCTGGATCTGGAGCGCGAGCTTGGCAAGCTGAGCACCCTTGCCGATACGGCGCTCCGGGTCACTGTTCCCGGCGGCACCGCGCGCCTGGGGTCCTACAGCGTCGGGTCCGAGCAGTCGCTCGCGGGCCACCTGCTCGTCCTCCGTGGCGACGCCGATATCTACGGGCGGCTCGACGGCAACCTTGTAACCTACGACGGCGATGTCGTCCTGCATCCCGGCGCCATCGTTGCGGGCGACGTGCTGGCGGTGCACGGCCGGGTGCAGAACTCGGGCGGGGAGATCCAGGGTGAGTCGCGCATGCTTGCGGCCGCGACCGTTTCAGCGCAGGCAGCAGCGGCCCCACCCTCGGCGTTGTCGCTGACATTCAGCCGGCTGGTGGGAGTCATTGGCGTCTTCCTGGCGCTCGCCTGCCTCGGCTGGGCGCTGTCGGTCTTTGCCCCGCAGCACCTTCAGATTGTCTCCGACACTACCTCCCACAATTTCGGCCGCGCATTCATCACCGGCCTCATCGGCCAGATCCTGTTGCTGCCGACGTTTGGCATGTTGGTGGTGGGGCTGGTGCTGAGCGTGGCGGGCATCCTGTTGCTGCCCTTCGCGGTGATTGTCTACGCGCTCCTGGTCATCGTGGGTGTGGTGGGTGGCTTTCTCGCCATGGCGCACGCCATGGGTGAGACGTGGACCCGACGCCGGCAGGCGGCTGGCATCATGCTGGGGAGCCCGGGCAGCACCCGGTTTGTGATGCTGGGGCTGGGCATCGCCGCAGCGCTCTGGGTGGCCTGGGCGCTCGTGGGATGGGTCCCGGTGGCTGGCAGCGTGGTGCGGGGCGCGGCGGTACTGTTGACGTGGCTCCTGGCCACGACCGGCCTGGGTGCCGCCATGCTTTCCCGCGCTGGCGTGCGAGAAAACTTTGCCGGGCGGATCATCCCGCCCGAAGCGCTGACCGACGAATATCTCTGGGCCACGCCGCGCTTCGGCGTGCCGGCAGCGCGCCGGCCTGGCGCGCCGGCGCCCCCGCACCAGCGATGAGGGCAGCACTGCTCGCGCTCGCCATCACACTGGCTGGTGCAGAGCTCGTCGCGGCGCAGGAGATGCGGGACTATTCCGTGTCCCGGCAACGGCACGGTGAAGGACGTCTCGATGCCCGGCTCGATTTTGCGGCGGGCACTATCAGCGTCAGTGCCGGCTCACCCGATGTTCTCTATGCCATGCAGCTCCGCTACGATCCCGAGCGCTTCACGCCAGTGAGCCGTTTCGATGCTGGCGACGGATCGCTTGCCCTTGGCATCGAAAACAGTGGCAAGTCCGGCCTTCGGGTGGCGTCTCGTGCCCAGCTCACCCAGACGGCTTCGGTGCTGCTCAACCCGGCTGTTCTGGTGTCACTCGACGCGAATCTCGGAGCGGCCAACGCCCAACTCGAGCTTGGCGGGATTCGCCTGAGCGACCTGCGTGTCGAATCCGGGGCCACGCGCGCGACCATCTCATTCAGTCGACCTAACCAGATTCGGTGCTCAACCATCACGATCGAGGCCGGTGCCGCAGACCTGCTGCTCGATCGGCTCGGCAACAGCCGGTGCAGCCGAGTCAGCATTTCGGGTGGCATGGGCCAGACGACACTCGACCTGCGCGGCGTCTGGGGCCAGCCGAGCACGGTGTCGGTCAAGATGACGGTGGGGAAACTGGTCCTCCGCATTCCTCGGTCGCTTGGCGTGCGGGTGCGCTCGGAGCGCTTTCTGTCGAGCTTCCCGTCGCAGGGATGGACCAGGAGCGGTGACGCTCTGCTGTCGCCGGGCTATGCCGCTGCCAGCCAGCATGTGGATCTGGCGCTGGAGACGGCGCTGGGTGATGTTGGGGTGGAGTGGATGAGGTAGGGATTAGGGGGCAGGGGTTAGGGGTGAGGGTTTCGCGGCGGTGCTCTCCCCTTTCGACCCTAGCCCCTGATGCCTGATCCCTAACCCCTGGAGCCATGACTCCTCTCCAAACCCTCGGCTTCGCCCTTGGAACCTCGTTTGCCTCGGGGCTGAATCTCTATGCCACGGTGGCGGCGGCGGGGTTGTTCGAGCGGTTTGGCGTGGTGCAGTTGCCGCCCTCGCTGCACATCCTTTCCAATCCCGTCATCATCGGGATTGCGCTCACGCTCTTCGTCATCGAATTCATCGCCGACAAGATCCCGCTGGTGGACAGCGCTTGGGACGCGGTCCATACGTTCATCCGCCCGCCCGCGGCGGCGCTGATCGCATGGTCATCATTCGGGGCCGTGCCTGAAGTCTGGAAGATCGGTGCGGCATTGCTGGCAGGCAGCGTGGCGCTCACGTCACATGGCGCCAAGGCGTCGGCTCGCGCCGCCGCCAACACCAGCCCCGAGCCATTCTCCAATTGGGCGTTGAGCATCGGCGAGGACGCATTGGCGGTCTTCCTGAGCTGGATGGCCGCGCAGCATCCTGTCCTGAGCGCGGTTATCGTCACCGTGCTGGTGGTCCTGGCCGTGCTGGTGATCCGGGCGCTGTTCAAGTTCTTCCGGCGGGCGGTCACGCGGGTGAGGGAGGCGTATCGGAGGGCGGTACGAGAGCCGGGAGGGCGGGAAGTCGGGAGGGCGGGAAGCGCTGGAGGATAGGGGCTTCCCACCTTCCCGCCTTCCCGCCCTCCCGGCTTCCTACCCCAGCCTCGCTCTCACCCTCCCACCCACACCGATGCCCAGCCGGCGTGCCGCCGAGCCGTCGCGCACGGCGATCTCCACGTGCCCGTCCGAACCGACATAGGCCAGGAGTACGCCCGTCGCCACGTCGCCGAAGGTGCGGCGCAGGCCGCCGATCTCGGCGCCTTCCACTTCGAGCCGGGCATAGTCCGGCATGTTGTCCGGGGTGAAATTGGTGACCAGCGTGCCGAACTGGTCCACATAGATCACTTCACCGATCAGCGTCTTGCCTTCATGGTAAGGCTCCCGCGTGGCCAGCCGCTCGGGGATCCCTGCGAAGGGAGGGCCCAGTTCCTCGAGGGCAGCTCCCGACGCGAGACGCGCGGCGGCAGGGGCAAACAGATCGCGCCCGTGAAACGTGGGCGCCGCCCAATCGGGCTCGGCGAGCACCACGGCGCGCACCGGCGCGTCCCGCATGACGAACGAAAAGAGCCCGTTGTCGGGCCCGATGAAAAAGTGTCCATGTGCACTGAGCGCAAGGGCGGCTCGTGCCGTACCAACGCCCGGATCCACGACAGCAAGGTGCACAGAGCTGGGTGGGAAGCTGCGCCAGGCGCGGTCCAGCACGTAGGCCGCGGCACGCACATCGCCGGGTGCAATGGCGTGGGAAACATCCACCAGGGTCGCATCGGGCGCTGCCGAGAGGATGGCGCCCTTCATCTCCGCCACGTACGAATCGGCCGTGCCGAAGTCGGTGAGCAGCGTGATGATGGTGGGCATGCGCCCGGGAGTCAGCCGTTGATGACCGGCAGGGAGAAGCTGG
>DAIMFY010000190.1:0-4833 GCA_036724295.1 Gemmatimonadales bacterium
TTGCTCCCAGCTGCCCGGCGGCGTGGAAATAGTGCCGGCCATGCACACTGATCCCGACCACGGCGCCAGGGGACGCGCTGTCCAGCACGACCATCGAGTCGAGATAGGGCGCCGCCAGGCCCAGTGGATTGGCCAATGGCGCAGGGTTGCCGATCTGGCTCGAACGTGCGCACGCCGTCACGAGAAGGAGCAGTGGCAAGGCCATGCGCTTCATTGGGCACTCCGCGTGAGCCCGCTGCCGATCGGCAGATCAGGCGGAATCGTGATCGGGAGGTGACCGGTAATGGGCGCGCCCCGGAGCGCGCGAGCGGCCGCTCGTTCGCTCTCGGGATTGGATGACCAGGCGACCAGGTAGGAGCCCACGCCGGGCGACTGCATGATCACGTATGGTGACCCGAAGGACGCGAGGAGGGTCGGCTGCCTCGCAGCCGCCGAGTCGATGAGGCTCACGAGCGGAGCAGGCAGTCCGATGGAGCCGCGCCAGGCCACCGCGCGCACTGCGACCGCAAAGACGGCGTACGGACTGTTCGCAACGACGACCGCCGCGGAGTCGTAGCTGGCCGCGCCGCTCTGGGCCAGCAGGCGGAATGCGTTTACCGTGACGCCGCTGCGCCTGAGTTCGGCGGCGAAGGTTGTGCCGACCTCCTCGGCGGTGCCTTCTCCGTACTCGATCAACGCGACCGTGCGCGGGGCACTGCGCAGGGAGTCGACCGTACCATCGTCACGGGCGAGGACGATCGAGCGGACCGCGACCGAGTCGGCGAACGCCTGGAAATCGGCGCGGCCGACGACCGCCATCACGCTGTCCAGGTCCACCTCACGCTCGCGGAAGAGGCCAAGCCGCCGCTTGGTGACGAGCAGCTTGCGCACCGATCTGTCGAGACGCGCTTCGCTGACTCGGCCGCTGCTGACGGCGTCGGTGAGCGCGTCAAGCGCCTGGCCGGCGTCCGCCGGCATGAGCAGGAGATCCGCGCCAGCCTCGAACGCGAGCACCGCCGCTTCTCCCGCGCCATACTTGCTTACCACTCCCTGCATGTTGAGCGCGTCCGTGACGGTGAGCCCGTCAAACCCCAGCGAATCGCGCAGGACACCCGTCAGAACATCCGGATTGACGGTCGCCGGCCGCACCCGGCCGCTGTCAATTCCCGGCAGGGCGATGTGCGCCGACATCACCGCGTCAACCTTCGCCTTGATGGCGGCGCGAAAGGGAACCAGCTCGAGGGTATCAAGCCGTTCCCAGTTGGCTCCCACCACCGGCAGCGCCAGGTGACTATCGGTCTCGGTGTCACCATGGCCGGGGAAATGCTTGACCGTGGCGAGCATGCCATTGTCCTGGATGCCCCTCACCGCGCTGGTGACGAACGCGGAAACGACCGCCGGGTCCTCACCGAACGAGCGGGTATTGATGATGGGGTTGGCGGGGTTGCTGTTGACGTCGGCATCGGGGGCAAACGCCATGTGGATGCCCACGGCGCGCCCCTCGAGCGCGGTGATCCTGCCGATCTCCCGCGCGTCCTGCTCCCGCCCGCCCGCAGCCACGCCCATATTGGGGGGGAACCGGGTGCCACCATGCAGGCGGATGCTGGTGCCGCTCTCGAGATCCGACGCGACCAGCAGCGGCAGGGGCGCAAGGCGCTGCAAGGCATTGAGCTTGGCGGCCTCATCCAGTGGAGAGCCAACGGAAATGATGATACCGCCCACGTGAAGCGAATCCACCCACCGCTCGGCCTGCTGCAGGCCTGGCTCATCCAGCGCAGCGTAAGTGCCGGGAATCCACGGCATGATGAGCTGTGCCACGCGGTCACGCACCGACAGCGAGTCCAGCAGTTGGTCCACGCTCGAGTTGACCGGAGCGGGTGCGCCGACGGGCGGCGCGGCGTTGCATGAAGCCAGCAGCAGGATGACACCCGGAAGGAGAACTCGTTGACGCGCCATTCACTGATCCTGGGATGCGGGATGGTCGCGGCGCTGGCCTGCGCCGCACGGCCAGGGGTACTGGGCTCAGGCCCAGACGTGCGGCCGGGTATCGACGTGCTGCTCAGTGACAGCATGTCACTCGTGGCCGGCCACCGAGTGGGGCTGGTGACCAACCAGACGGGTGTGGACCGCCGCGGCGAAAGTGACGTGGACCGCTTGCTCGCGGCCGGCGTGCAACTGGTGGCGCTCTACAGTCCGGAGCACGGATTCCGGGGCTCGGCAGATCCAGGGGCATCAGTGGCTTCCGCCCAGGACTCCGCCACCGGGCTCCCAATCTACAGTCTGTACGGACGCACTGCGTCACCCACCGACTCGATGCTGGAGGGTGTGGACGTCATGCTGGTGGACCTGCAGGACGCCGGCGCCCGGTACTATACCTACATCGCGACCGCGACCGAAGTCATGCGCGCTGCGGCAAGACGGCGGATGCCCGTCGTCATCCTGGATCGCCCTAATCCCATCGGTGGAACGATGGCGGGCAATGTCCTTGACACGGCCTACCGTTCGTTTGTCGGCCGGTTGCCGGTGCCGATGCGCCATGGGCTGACCATGGGCGAGTTGGCGCGATTTGCCAATGATGAAATGAACATCAGCGCTGATCTTCGCGTGGTGCCGGTGAACGGGTGGCGGAGGGATGAATACTACGACGAAACGGGGCTGCCGTTCGTCAAGCCCAGCCCCAATCTCCCGACACTGGAGAGCCTGATCCATTATCCGGGCTCATGCCTGTTCGAAGGCACGAACCTGAGCGTGGGACGCGGCACTGATCATCCGTTCCAGCAGGTCGGCGCACCCTGGCTCGACCCGGAGCGCGTGCTGGCGCAAGTACGCCTGTCCAGCCTGCGGGGCGTCCGGTTCGATACGCTGCACTTCACGCCGCACGCGCCCGGCGACGGCAAGTATGCTGACACCGTCGTGACGGGCATTCGCCTGCACGTTACCGATCGCGCGGCCTACGACCCGGTGCAGACGGCGGTTGTCCTGCTGGCGGCCATCCGGGACGTGTCGCCGGAGCAATTCCGCATCAGCGCGCCGCACTTCGATCGTCTCGCCGGCACATCGGCATTGCGGGTGGGACTTGAGTCAGGGCTTGGTGCGACGCAGCTCACCGCCGGATGGGTGGCGGAACGGAAGGCGTTCAGGGAGAGGATCGGGAAGTACTTGATCTACTAGATGGGCGGGATGGGCCAGATGGGCTGGATGGACAAGTGACGCAGGGTGAGCTTCCGCCTGCCCATCCTGCCCATCCTGCCCATCCTGCCCATCCTGCCCATCCTGCCCATCCTGCCCTATCGCATCGCCAACACCGCCAGCACCAGCACTACAGCGGCAATGATTCCGCCCGCTGCCAGCAGGAGGCGGTCGGCGGTGTTCAGGCGGTTGCCGAGGGCCGAGGCGGGCGGCAGCGCCTCGGCGGCAACCGGCTCGGGAACCGGCGGGACGGTGGCGGCTCCGAGGCGGAGCGTCCTGACACCAGGGAGCCGCGCCAGTGCGCGCAGGTCTGCGCCGGCATCGACATCACGGCTCGATCCGATCAGGACGAAGGCGACATTGGTGGGCCGGGCACGCACCAGCTGCGAGATGACCTCACGGCTCTGGTGATCTGCGCGGTCAAAATCGGCGGCGACCACCGTCACCGGGACCGAGGTCGCAGCGGCTGCCAGCGTCTCGGCCAGCGCTGCCGCGGGATCGCGCCAGAAGCTGGATTGCAGTGGCAACCGGGGGAACCGCTCGGCCAGGCCCGGAGAGAACCGGCGCAAGGCGGCCAGAGCGGAGGCGGGGGCGCCGGTGAGGCCCTGGAGCTCAGGGAGCCGCGCGCAGAGACGCCCGAGGTAGGCCCAGGGCCGTACCACCGGACCACTGGCCTCGGCGGCGAGCAGTTCGCCGTCCGCCGCACGGGCCGAGGTGAACTGCTCGCAGAGCGCTGCCCGGGTGTCGTCGGCGGGGGCGTCAACCACCAGTGCGCCGCCTGACGCGATGTCCTCCCAGGCGCCATCGAGCGCATCAGCCAGCGCTCGCTCCTCGCGCTGGGGCGCCGCGCGCTTCGCCCGGTTGACGCCTGGGCCGGTGCGCCAGCGGAATCGGCGACGGACGGCATCACGCTCGCGGCGGAGCCAGGAGCGCCACCGCTCGCCGCCAACATCGTCAAATCCGGCAAGGAATTCCTCTTCTGCGGGCGCTGGCGTCGCCCCGGACCCGGCATCGTCCGGGTGGTGACGCTCGAGCTCGGCAAGGTCGAGCGGCAGCTCACCTGACAGGCGGACGTGCTGGCCTTCAGTCGTGAGCAGGTCGCCGAGGAGGGGGCGGAGGCCGGAAATTGCCTGCCGCAACGAGTGGCGCGCGCGGGCCCGGTCGCCGTCTTCCCACAGCAGGTCGGCGAGCTGGGAACGGGTCGCTTCGCGATTTTCCTGCCGGGCGAGGTACGTCAAGAGCGCCAGCTGCTTGCGGCGCGCGGAGGATGGCGGGGCATCGGGGCCGTCAAGGCGCGGGGCGCCTAGTGTCACGAGCTTCATGGCAGGTTCTAGCTGAGGGTCCGGGGGCATGAGTTGGGAATACGGCCAAATCGGCTGGGCGTCAAGGCGGCGTCATCTTTACGGCGCGGCCGGCCGGCCGGTGGACGCCCCTGGGGCCGATTGCCCGAACCCCGAAGTTCCGCTATTCTTTCGCCCCGGAGACGGCCGCACCACCCCCTCGCGCCGTGAAGGACGGACCGACGACGGTGAAGCTGCTCGGCGCCCTGGAACGCCCGTACTACGCGATCGTTCGTCCACCGGTGGATGCGCTCATCCGGGCCGGCGTGCGACCCAATACCATCACGACTGTCGGTACCTTCTTCGTCCTGGTAAGCGCGCTGGC
>DAIMFY010000191.1:0-4821 GCA_036724295.1 Gemmatimonadales bacterium
CGAGGTAGACGAGCGTCTTGCCGCTGCCGGTCACGCCATAGAGCAGCGCGGTGCCACCCGGCGGCACCTCCGCGAGCGCCGCCAGTGCGGCGCGCTGCGCCGGCGTGAAGGACGGCGGGAGTGGCGTCTTCGGCAGCCCGGCAAAGGGATCCCGGAACACGGCGCTCCGGTTGAACCGGGCGTAGCCATTGTCCACAAGCGACCTGATCAGTCCTTCGGCAAAGCCCAGCTGGTCGCGCAGGTGTGAGACTTCGGACGCCCCGCCCAGCGCCTCGATCGCCTCGAAGAGCGCGCGCTGACGGGGCCGTCGGCGGAAGAGCTTGTCGCGCTCGAGCAGCGTCGGACGTTCGTCAGCCAGGGTCACGATGCGCTGGTCGCGCCGCGCGCCGCCGTCACTGCCCCAGAGCGCGCCCGGCAGGAGCGCCCGCATGGCGAGCCCGAGCGGTGCGCCATAGTAGCGCGACATCCAGCGAGCGAGTTCGATGAGTGGCGCGGAGAGTGCCGGCTCGGTGTCCGGCAAGGCGATCACGTCCTTCGGCTCACGCGGCGGCGGATCAGCATCCAGCTCGGAAATGATGCCGATGAGCGTGCGGCGCCGGAGCGGAACCGACGCGCGCATGCCGACCGCCGCCCGGTCGGCCAGCTCACCGGGGAGGCGGTAGGTGTAGGGGCTGTCGAGCGGGAGGGGGAGCTGGATGCGGGCGAGGCGCCCGGTCATCGCCGTCCGAGGCCGAGGCCCGGACCCGCAGGCAGCGTCACCTGGCCCGCGGCGATGCTGGCGCCGGTAAAGGGGTCGTCGGCAAGCAGCGCGGCACCATCGAGGTCCACGATGTCCACCAGCGGCGTGAAGTGAGCGGCCGCAGTGATGCCGATGGAGCTCTCGATCATGCAGCCGACCATGACCATCATGTGATGCGCCCGCGCCGTGGCGATCATCCGCAGCGCCTCGCGCAGGCTGCCACACTTGGCGAGCTTGATGTTGATCCCGTCCACCTTCCCCACCAGCGCGGCAATGTCGGCCGCGACCTTGCAGCTCTCGTCGGCGATGATCGGGATCGACGCTTTCTGGCGGATGAGCCCCAGACCATCGAGGTCGTGCGGCACCAGCGGCTGCTCCAGCACGGTGACCTTGAATTCCTCCAGCACCGGCAGCATCTGGAGGGCGTGCTTCACGCTCCAGCCGCAATTGGCATCCACCCGCAGCTCCCGGTCAGTCTCGCCCCGGATCGTCTCGAGAATTTCGATGTCGCGGTCGCCACCCAGCTTGATCTTCAGCACGGGATATTCGGCGGCTTCGCGAATCTTGGCGCGAACCTTCTCAGGGGTGTCAATGCCGATCGTGAACGTGGAGCGGGGAGCCGACGCCGGATCCAGGCCCCAGAGCTGGTAGAGGGGAACGCCGAGCCGCTTGCCGGCCAGATCATGCAGCGCCGAGGATAGCGCGGCACGCGCCGACGGGTTGCCCCCCAGCGCGCGGAGCCAGGCGAGCTCGGCCGCTTCCATGTCGAACGGATTATCGGGAAGCACGCCGCCGTACACCTCGAGCGCCGCCAGGACGCTGTCCGCCGTCTCGCCATAGAACCTGGTCGGCGCCGCCTCGCCCCAGCCCTCGACGCCGTCCTCGTCCACCAGCCGCACCATGACAGTGCGAAAGGCCGAGTGCCCGCCCCGCGCGATAATGAACGGATGGCGCGTGGTGAGTTCCAGGATTTCGGTCTCGAGTCGCAGCGGCACAGCGGCCTCCGGCAGCGGTCAGTTCAGCTCAGGGCGGTGAGATGGGCCATGGCGCCGTCGGCCAGGCGCGATGGAATGTAGCCGCCCTCCAGGAGCCCCACGAGAGCGGGCGCGCCCGGCAGGGACCTGAGCCGGACCGTGAGCTCGGCATAGTGCTCCGGCTCCAGCGTGAAGCCACCCAGCGGATCGCCCGCCATGCTGTCGAAGCCGGCCGAGACCAGCACCAGGTCCGGACGCCAGCCATCAGTGGCGGCCTCCACCGCGGACCAGAGATCGGCCACGTATTCCTCCGGCGCAAGCTCCGGCGGCCTGGGCACATTCCACACATTTCCGACGCCCCGCTCATCGGCACTCCCGCTGCCCGGCCACCAGGGGTGGCGGTGCATGGAGACGAAGCGGACCGACGGGTCCTGCTCCACCAGTGCCTGCGTGCCGTTGCCGTGGTGCACGTCCCAGTCGACGATGAGCGGCCGCTCGGCGCCAAGCAGCTGGGCATGCCGCGCCGCGATCACCGCATTGGCGAGGAGGCAGAAGCCCATCGCCGTATCGGCCAGCGCGTGATGGCCCGGCGGGCGCCCAGCCGAGAACGCGGTGCCCTGGTGCGTCATGGCTGCTTCCACGGCGGCAATCGCCCCGCCGGCGCTCCGGCGGGCGGCGTCCCAGCTGCCCGCGCTCATGGCGGTATCGGCGTCGAGGACGCCGCCGCCCGCAGCGGCGGTCGCGGCGAGCCGCTCGAGATAGGCGGGACGGTGCACCGCCCGTAGCGCCGCGTCGGTAGCCATGGGCGCTTCGGTCAGCGCCACCACCGGTGATCCGCGGAGACGCTCCAGCAGGACGCGCAGGCGGTCAGGCGACTCAGGATGCCCTGGGCCAGGATCGTGTGCGAGACAATCGGGATGGGAGAAGACTGGAACCGGCACGATGACTCAGTTGCGGCGGATGAGATCCTGAAGCTGGCGCGCCTCAGCGGCGAGCGCCTGCCGTGTGGCGGCGATTTCGCCGGACTTGCGCTGATGCAAGCGCCAGAAGACACCCACCAGCAGCGACCCGGCGATGATGACCGCACCCATGATGATGAGCACCACCCGGTGCAGCCAGATTCCGCCGACCAGGAGCGCCACACCATCGAAAGCCAGCAGCGCAGCCGCCGCGATGGTGAGCGCGCGGAGGCCCGCGGTGCCGGCCATGTTCAGCGCACCGGCCGACGCCGGCGCGGCAGGACGATGAGATTGGCGTTTGCCACGACGCCCGCGTCCTTCAGTGACCCCGCCTCGTTGAACAGCTCTGCACCACGGAACTTGACGACGTACTCCGCGGGATCTTGCCGGATTCGCGCGCGCTCCAGCGCATCCCGCTTGAGCTCCGCCACCGACAGCCCGGCATCTGCCGTCATGGGAAGCTCTTCCCACACATCCAGAACCTTGACGCGAAGCGGCAACGATTCACTGGTCATGCCGGCACCTTCGCCTCGGGCAGGGTCGAGAGAAAGCGGTCAAGCGGCTGGTCGAAGAACAGCGTGGACGCGCGCACCCGGGACCCGGCATCGTCCGGGAACACCGCGATGGTGAGTTCCTCGGTGCCCTGGCCCCGGAAGACCTGCCAGGTGTCGCCACCCTTCTCAGGATAGGCGGCCTGCTGGGGTACCCGTTCGGCGAAGAACTGGCGTGCGCGCTCGAAAATTTCCGCTGCGGAGAGCGTGGTCGTCTTTTCGTAGATCATGGTATCCCCAATATAGATCGGAAGGGCACGGCACGCCGTACCCCTACTTCGCGATCCGCTCCGTCACCCACGCTGTCACCTGATCCCCCGCGACGCGCACTTGCTGCATGCTGTCCCGCTCGCGGATGGTCACGGTGCCGTCGGTGAGCGTGTCGCTGTCAATGGTCACGCAGTAGGGTGTCCCAGCCTCATCCTGCCGCCGGTAGCGCCGGCCGATGGCGCCACTATCGTCGTAGAACGCGTTCACATGACTACGGACGTCCCGATAGATGCGATCGGCTACCTCGGGCATCCCATCCTTCTTCATGAGCGGCAGGACCGCCACCTTGATCGGCGCCACCGCGGGCGAGAAGCCCAGCACCACCCGTGTCTCGCCCTCCACCTGTTCCTCGCGATACGCGTCCACCAGCACCGTAAGCGTCACACGATCCGCGCCCGCAGAGGTCTCCACGATGTAGGGCAGGTAGCGTTCGTTGGCGGGCTGGTCGAAATACTCCAGCTTCTTGCCCGACGACTCCTGGTGCCGCCGAAGATCGAAATCGGTGCGGTTGTGGATGCCCTCGATCTCGTTCCAGCCGAAGGGGAACTCGTATTCGATGTCAAACGCCGCCTTGGCGTAGTGGGCCAGCTCCCCTGGGCCGTGCTCATGCCAGCGCAGCCGCTGCGGATCGAGGCCCAGGCCCTGGTGCCATTCCATCCGCCACGCGCGCCAGCGCTCGAACCACTCGGCGTCGGTGCCGGGCTTCACGAAGAACTGCATCTCCATCTGCTCGAACTCGCGGGTCCGGAAGATGAAGTTGCCGGGCGTAATCTCGTTCCGGAATGCCTTGCCGATCTGCGCGATGCCGAACGGGACCTTCTGCCGGGAGGCCTGCAGCACGTTGAGGTAGTTGACGTAGATGCCCTGCGCCGTTTCCGGTCGCAGGTAGATCACGGCAGCCTGTTCCTCGACCGGCCCCATGAATGTCTTGAACATGAGGTTGAAGAGCCGGGGCTCGGTCAGGTCGCAAGTGGTGTGCTCACCCGGGTGCTTGCTGGGCTTCTGGGGGCAGGCGGCGGTTGCCAGCTGGTCGGCGCGGAACCGGGACTTGCAGGTGCGGCAGTCGACCAGCGGGTCGGTAAAGCCGGCGACGTGGCCCGACGCTTCCCACACCCGGGGATGCATGAGAATCGCAGCGTCGATGCCTTCGATGTCGTCACGGGCATGGACCATGGCCCGCCACCAGCGATCCTTCACGTTCTTCTTCAGCTCGACGCCAAGCGGCCCGTAATCCCAGACGGAGCCTAGGCCGCCGTAGATCTCGGAGGACTGAAACACGAAGCCCCGCCGCTTGGCGAGCGAGACCAGCTTTTCCATCACGTTGTCAG
>DAIMFY010000192.1:0-4802 GCA_036724295.1 Gemmatimonadales bacterium
CATCGTGCTCTATCCCTTGCTACGTGCGCTGGCCCGCAGGATCGAGAACAAGATGAGTGGCGGCGTGCAGGAAGAGCTGGACGAGTTGCGGAGCCGGATCATGACGCTGGAGGAACAGGCCATGCGCGTGCCCGAGCTGGAGGAGCGCGTGGACTTCGCGGAGCGGATGCTCGCCAAGCCGGACGCGCTTCGGGCGCCGCGGCAGGAGGGCTGAGTCATGGCGGAAGAAAGTGACCGCAGCGCGCTGACGCTGCTCTGGTCTGTATCGATCTGCATCCTGGTAGTATTCGTATTCGTGAGTTTTGTGGCGGTTGATGGCACGGACGGCGGATCGGTCGGGTTCGGCCTGGGAGGGCTCTTTGTCGGCGCGCTGCTCGCGACGGTCTGGCAGATGCGGAAGCAGCGCAGGCCGCCGCCGTCCGGACAGTCCGAGCTCACCATGCTGATGGATCGCATGCAGATGCTGGAGCAGGACCAGCAGCGCATGGCCGAACTGGAAGAACGGGTGGATTTCGCGGAACGCATGCTGGCCCGGGCCCAGGACGACGCCCTGCTGCCCAATGCACGACATGACGGGCGAGACGCATGAGCTGGCGCAGCGTGTTCGGGCTGGATGGCGTCGAGTTCGTCATCTTCTGGGCCGTGTCCGTCATGGTATCGCTGACACTCGGCGTCCTTGCGGACTCGCCGGAGCTCTCGTTTCTCCTGCTGGCCGTGGCTGGGGTCGCCTATGCCGTACTCCGGCGGCGCGCCCTCAGGAACCTGCCGGACCAGGTCACCGGCCAGTTTGGCGACCTCGTCGCGCAGCTGCAGGACGACCAGCAGGCGTCCACCGAGTATTTCGAGCGCAAGATCGCCGAGCTGGAAGAGCGAGTGGATTTTGCGGAGCGCCTGCTGGCGCGAGGGCAGGACGAGCGGCTGGAAGTGGGGCACAAGACGCGAGACGCGGGACTCGGGCGCGAGTAGTTCGAGTCTCGCGTCCCGTGTCCCGAGTCCAGGCATCGGGACCACGACTTACACGGAGCACGGCATGGTCACACGAGAAGACATCCAGTCCTGGCTCGACCGGCTGGATGGCGGCGGGCTGCATATCGAGGAGCCGGAGCGGAATCTCTGGATCGCCACCAACGGCGATGGCGCCGAAGTGGTGCTGAACTATGCCGAGCCCGTCATTATCCTGCGGGTGCGGGTGATGGAGGTGCCGGCTGACGAGAGCCGCCGGGCGGAGCTCTTCCGTGAGCTGCTCACGCTCAACGCCCATGACCTCGTGCACGGATCCTACGGACTCGAGGGTGACCATGTCGTCCTCACTGATACGCTCGATCTCGAGGATCTCGACTACTCCGAATTCGAAGCCAGCTTCGATTCGATGACCCTTGCCCTGGCGTCGCACATGTCTGCGCTGGCGCCCTACCGAGACAGGTGAGAGACGACGATGGGAATCTTTGACCGCTTCTCGACGCTGCTCCGGTCGAACATCAACGACCTCATCTCCCGGGCCGAAAATCCCGAGAAGATGCTGAACCAGCTGATTACCGACATGCGAACGCAGCTGGCCAAGGCCAAGAGCCAGGTGGCCGGCGCCATCGCGGACGAGAAGAAGCTGGAATCCGACGCCCAGGCCATGAAGAAGCAGGCCGAGGAGTGGGAGCGGCGCGCCATGCTGGCGGTGCAGGAAGGCCGGGACGATCTCGCCAAGCAGGCGCTCACCCGCTACAACGAGAATCTCCAGGGCGCCCAGCAGCTGCATGAGACCTGGGTCAAGTCGAAGCAGGAGACCGAGGCGCTCAAGCTCTCGCTCCGGCAGCTCAACGACAAGATCGAGGAAGCCAAGCGCAAGAAGAACATCCTGGTCGCGCGGGCCCGCCGGGCCGAGGCGCAGCAGCGGATCCAGCAGACCATGGCCGGGATGACCGACAAGAGCGCGTTCGAGTCCTTCGAGCGGATGGCCGAGAAGATCGAGTCGAACGAACGGAAGGCCATCGCCGCCGCTGAGCTGCATGAGGAGTTCACCGGCGACTCGCTGGCCCGCCAGTTCGAAGTGCTGGAATACCACGGCAGCGCCGATCAGCAGCTCCTGGACCTGAAACAGAAGATGGGTCTCCTCGGCGCCGGCTCCGGCAAGGATGCCAAGCGGCTGGGGAAGGGCGAAGAGGATGTGCAGGATGCGGAGGTGGAGGAGGAGGAGAGGGGCTAGGGGTCAGGGGTGAGGGGTGAGGGGTCGTGGTCCGGCGTCGTGTTACTATTCACGGCGCCGGATTTCCTTTTCGAGCCCTAAGCCCCAGGCCCCAAGCCCCAAGCCCTATGCCCTCTCCTCGCTTCCTCATCCTCGCCGACGGCGACTTCAGTCCCATGACGTCGAAGACCGCCAATTCCATCATCCGGTTCCAGCCGGATCGGGTGGTGGCCGTGCTGGATAGCACCCGCGCCGGCCAGACGGTGCAGCAGGTGCTCGGTTTTGGCGGCGACACGCCGGTGGTAGGCTCGATGCTGGAAGGCCTGGAGCAGAAGCCGACGGCGGTGCTGATCGGCATCGCGCCTCAGGGCGGGCGCCTGCCCGATGCGTGGCGAAGCTGGCTGGCCGACGCGCTCGACGCCGGCTGCGATATCTGGAGCGGCCTCCACACCTTTCTCAGCGATGATCCGCTGCTGGTCGAGCGCGCGCGGGCCAATGACTGCCGGCTGCTCGACCTGCGCCGGCCGCCGGCTGACCTCCCGGTCGCAAGCGGCGCTGCCAAGCAGACCGGAGCCTTCCGGGTGCTGACCGTCGGGACGGACTGTAACGTCGGCAAGATGACCGCCCAGCTGGAGCTGGTGAAGTCGCTCAATGCGCGGGGCGTGCCCACCCGGTTCGTTCCCACCGGCCAGACCGGCATCATGATCGAGGGATGGGGCATTGCGGTGGACGCGGTGGTGGCCGATTTCATCGCGGGTGCCGCCGAGCGAATCACCATCGAGGGCGCCCGTGACGCCGACATCGTGCTGGTGGAAGGGCAGGGAAGTATCAACCACCCCGGCTATTCCGGCGTCACCCTCGGCCTGCTGCACGGCAGCTGCCCGGATGCCATGATCCTCTGCCACCAGGCGACCCGTCAGTTCATCGGCGACTACCGGCATGCCTCCTGGCTCAAGATGCCGCCGCTCTCCGAGTACGTGCGGCTCTACGAATCGGTCGCGGCGGCGGTCCACCCGTCGCGGGTGGTGGGCATTGCCCTCAACACCTACGACCTCGACGAGGCAGCGGCCCGGAGCGCCTGCGAGGCGGCGGCACGCGACACCGGCCTGCCCGCGACCGATCCGGTACGGTTTGATGATGCACCGCTGGTCGATGCTCTCCTTGCCGCGCGGGCGACACAGGTGAAGCTGGCGAGCTAGGGGGGGAAACGCTCGCTGGCTGCTGGCTGCTGGCTGCTGGCTGCTTTGGTCGCTGGCGATGCAAAGCCACCGCTGACATGCCATTGCGAGACAGCCCGGCTGCCGAAGCAATCGGGCCGCGGGTATCGCTGCGCAAGCCACCCGATTGCTTCGTCGGGCCCGTTGGGCCCGCCTCGCAATGACGCACGGGATTGGCTCTTCCCGTCTTCCCGCCTTCTTTCGCTCCCTCGTGCGCTGGATCGGTTGCGGATCCGTTGTGCCCGCCTCGTAGCTTCGGGGCATGTGCCTTCTCCCCCTGCCGCCCGACCTCCCACTGGTCACCGCCCTCGCGCTGGCAGTGCCCGATCGCATCTGCGGCGTGTGGCTCGACGCCGGTCGCCATGTGCCGCCCTTCCCGGTGCGGATCGCCTCGCCGGGCGGCTGGCGCACCCTGCTGATCGGCGCGGACCTGGGCGCGCTGCTCGACATCGTGGAAGTGGCCGTCGTGAACGCCGGCGCGGGGCCCGTGCTCCTGGGCGCGCCGGAACTTCGCATCCGTCGCGCGCTGGACCTCGATGACGGTGAGCAGGTCCGCCGCGTGGCGCTGGATGGCCGCCCCGCCGAGGAGATCCTCGCGGTCTCGCGTCCCGTCGCCCGCAGCCGGATCAGGTATCTCGGTTGACCTCCCTCACAGGCTATCCGTAGGTTTCGGCCCTTCGCCACTCTTCCGGGCCGGTCAGGGAGTCGCCGTGTTGCCGTCAGTATTGCTGTTGCCGCAGTGGGTGGAAAATCTTGCCGGAGTGTTCGGCACTGATGGAACCGTCATTCTCACGAACGCGATCCGCGTCGTGGGGATCTGGGTGCTGGCCTGGGTGGCCCTCACGATGGTCCGGCTGGTGGCGGCGCGGATCGAGGCCGCAGTCAACGACCAGGACGACAGCTATACAACGGCGCGCGAGAAGCGGGGCCGCACCATCTCCCAGCTGGTGCGCGGGGTCGGGCGCGTGGTGGTGTTCGTGAGCGCGGTGCTGCTCACCCTGAACATATTCATGAATATCGCGCCGATCCTGGGCGCCACGGCCATCCTCGGCCTCGCGGTCTCCTTCGGCGCCCAGAGCCTCGTCAAGGACGTCATCACCGGATTCTTCATGCTGCTGGAGGATCAATTCGGTGTGGGAGACGTCATCGAAGCCGCAGGCAAGAGCGGGTCGGTCGAGTCGCTCTCGCTCCGGGTAGTCAAGCTCCGGGGGCTCGATGGCACGGTGCACATCATTCCCAACGGCGAGATCACGACGGTCAGCAACATGACGCGGGGCTGGTCGCGCGCGGTGCTCGAAATCGGCGTGAGCTACGATGCCGATCTCGACAAGGCGCTTGCCGCGTTCCGGGACGAGGCCCGCATCTTTTCGGCGAATCCCGAGTGGCGGGGCAAGCTCGACGCGCCGCTC
>DAIMFY010000193.1:0-4789 GCA_036724295.1 Gemmatimonadales bacterium
AGGGCCATTCATCGGCGCCGGGCGCGAGGTTGGGGCCGAAGCTCAGGTGCCGGATTTCCGGAATGGCGCTGCGCAAGCCGAGCAGGCCCTCGCGCAGTGCGACCACGTGGTCCGGGCTGGTCTCGGGCCGGAACTGCAGCAACACGAGGTGCGCGATCAGTGGCCCAGGTTCTCGCGGTAGAAGTTGAGGATGCGGGTCCACGCGCGGTCTACGGCGGGGCCATCGGACCCGACGCGGCCCGGCTTGAGGAAGCCGTGACCGGTGCCCGGATACACTTCAGCCACGTAGCGCTTGCCGCTGCTGCGCATGAAGTCTTCGACCCGCGGCAGGTCCTGGTTGATGCGCGCGTCCTTCTCCCCATAAACGCCGAGCACTGGCGCCTTGATGCGCGCGAGCCCGGCGCTGTCAGGCGCGGGACCATAGCACACCACCACGGCCTGCAGCTTCGGGTTGTTGGTAGCATAACGGAAGCTCTGCCCGCCGCCCCAGCAGAATCCGATCGTGGCAATGTTGTCCGGGCGGACCGCCGGCTGCTGGTTGAGCCAGTCGTAGGCGGCGTCGAGATCGGCGGTGATGCTGTCGGGGTTGAGCTGGGCCACGAGCTTCCGCCCCGAATCGGGATCGGCCGGGCTCATGCCGAAGCGACGCGAGAGCAGGTCCGGCACGATGGCGACGTAGCCCCGCCCGGCCAGCTTGTCGGCGACGGTCGGCTCCCAGTTGGTGAGGCCGAAGATCTCATGGATGACGATGATGGCGGGCGCGCGGTCGGAACGCTCGGGGTAGGCCACGTAGGCACGCACCGAGTCCGCACCGCGGGGAATCCAGCGCCATTCGCCGTGGGTGGTGATGTGATCAATGACGGAGGGATGGGTGGCGAACCAGTAGCCCAGCGCCCCGGCGCCAGCGGCGATGAGGGCGACGGTGAAATAGGATGCGAGGCCGGCACGGCGCTGAGTGCTCGACCCTCGACGCTTGAAAAACCACATACGCACCTCCCTCATTTGCGCCGGCGGAACAGCCGCGCAATCCGGCCTCCGCTCACGACACGCTCCAGCGCATTGGCAAAGTCGTTCATCGTCTGGTACCTGTCTTCCGGCGCGAGCTCGAGGGCGCGCGCCACGATGGCGTCGAGCCGGGAGGGCAGGTCGGGACGAAATTCGCGCAGCCTGCGCGGCAGCCCCTTGAGCCGGGCCATCATCGTCTCCTGCGCATCCTTGCCGACGAATGGAAGCTGGCCGGTAAAGAGCTCGAACGCCAGCACGCCCACGGCGTAGATGTCGCTGCGGCCGTCGAGCGGGCGGCCCCGGATCTGCTCGGGGCTCATGAACTCTGGTGTCCCCAGCACGATCCCGGTCTGGGTGAGCTTGACCACCTCGGCGCTCGCGCGGCGCCGCTTGGCGAGGCCGAAATCCATTACTACGGCACGGGACGCGGGACGCGGGCTCTGCGAGTCCCGACTCCCGAGTCCCGCGTCCTCCCGCACCAGCATCACATTCTCCGGCTTCAGGTCCCGGTGAATGATGCCGAGGTCGTGAGCGTGCTGGAGCCCGCGGCACACCTGCACCAGGATCCGCACTCCCTCACGCAGCGGAACGGCTCGAGTGCGGATCTCGTAATCCGACAGCGTCTCGCCGGTAAGAAACGGCATGACCAGGTACAGCACGTTCTCGTCGGTATGGCCGAAGGCGAGGATGGGACAGACATTGGGATGCTGGAACCGGTCCGCGATGTCAGCTTCCCGGCGGAGCCGCTCTACCGCGGCGCTGTCCTTGGCGAGCCGGGGCGGCAGCAGCTTGATCGCCACGGTCGTGCCGGTGCCGAGTTCTTCGGCCTGGTACACCCACGACATGCCGCCCTCGCCCACCTTGTCGCCAATGCGATACCTGCCGTCGAGTACGGAGCCGGTGAGCGAGCCATAGCGCGCCGCCTCGTGGGCGGTAGAATGGGGCGCATCCTTGGCGGAGTTCCGCACCCGCGGCTCGGTGGCGGGGATCGGGGGGCTGGTGAGCGTGGGCGGGGCAAATTCTACGAGTGGGGAACCGCAGCGCGCGCAGTAGCGCGCTGGGGGGTCAAACTGTGCGTGACAGCGCGGGCACCGGCGGTTGCTCAATCGCGCACGCGGTTCCGGCCGTCGCTCTTGGCCCGGTAGAGATTGTGGTCGGCAAGCCGAAGCAGTGACTCGCCGTCGGTCACCTTCTCATTGGGATAGGCAGCGAGCCCGATGCTGATGGTCACCCGCACCGGGCGGCCCGGCTCGCCGAAGTCATACCCCGCCACGCGCTTGAGCACCCGCTCGGCGAAGTTGCGGCTCTCGGTGGTGGTGGTCTCGGGCAGCAGCACCACGAACTCCTCGCCGCCGTAGCGCGCCACCGTGTCGGGCGAGCGCAGCTCGCGCTTGAGCAGGGTGGCGAGCTGCTTCAGGATGCGATCGCCCGCGAGGTGGCCGTAGGTGTCGTTGATCTGCTTGAAGTTGTCGATGTCCACCATCATGAGCGTCAGCAGCGATGCATAGCGCGCGGCACGGTCCATCTCCTGCTCGATCTTCTCGCCGAGCGCCCGGCGATTGAGCACGCCGGTGAGCGAGTCGGTGGATGCCAGGTGCCGGAGCTGCTCCTGGCCCGTCACCGCTTTCTGGAGGTCATACGCCCGCTCCAGCGAGCTCACCGCCGCCGTGATGATCTGGTTGGCGAACTGCACGTCCTGCTGGTTGAGCGGGACGTCCTCATCGGTGGTACGGAGGAAGAAGACGCCCGCCGGCTTGTCGTTGAGGTCAAACCGCATGGCGATTGCCGAACGCGCGGGAATGGCGCGCCCTTCCTTCTGCCACGCTTCGCGAATCTGGTCGTAGAGGGGATCGGTGGCCACGTCCTGCGCCAGCACCAGCTCGCCGGTGTCGAGCGCGTGCCTGATTTCCGGATAGCGGGTGAGGTCCACCCGGAGATTGCGAAGGGTGGGATTCTCGAACGCCGCCACCACGGTGCCGGTGGCCTCTCCCGGCTCGGCCAGGATGATGGAGCAGCGGGAAATCCGGAGTCCCTGCGCCACTCGCCGCACCAGCACCTGGAAGATTTCCTCGGGCGTAAGGCTCGACGCGACTTCCTGGAGGATATCCACCAGCTCCGAGCGCGAACGTGCGTCGGTGCGTGCCTGGTTGAGCTCACGGCCGGCGCGGAGGTGCGCCTTGACCCGGGCCAGCAGCTCGCGCACGCGGAACGGCTTGGGAATGAAGTCCTGCGCGCCGAGTCCCAGGGCACGCACCGTCGCGTCCTCCGGCGGCATCGAGGAAATCATGAGCACCGGGAGATCACGCCAGCGGGAATCGGCGCGCACCTTCTGCAGCAGCTCGAGCCCGTTCACCCTGGGCATCATGATGTCGAGCAGCAGCAGGTCGAAGGTGTCGGCGGCGAGATGATCGAAGAGATGTTCGCCGCCGGGAATCGCGACCACGTCGTAACCGTTCTCCCTGAGGATCCACGAGAGGGTGCGGGAGAGCGTCTGGTCGTCATCCGCGACGAGAATTTTCGGGGCGAGCCCCATCTATGTCACCAGTGACTGGAGAAGGTCGGGATCGATGTTGCCGCCGCTGGCTACCGCCACCACCGGCGGCTCCGCATCCACCAGCCCCGCGAGCACCGCGGCGGTGGTGATGGCGCCGGAAGGTTCAACTATCAGGCCGGCGCCATGGAGAAAACGGACGGCGGCGCGAATGGCATCGTCGTCCACCTGCACCGCATCCTTGACGGTGCCCCGGATTGCGGAAAAGGGCAAGTCTCCGAGCGCGGCAGGAAGCAGCCCATCGGCGAGACTGTGCGGATTCTGCACGGCGGTGGGCCGGCCGGCGCTGAGTGCGGCGCTGAGCTTGGCAGCCCCCACGGGCTCCACGCCGATGACGCGCACGTGGGGCGCCTCGCTCCGGAACCATGTGGCAATCCCGCCGATCAGCCCGCCGCCGCCGACCGGCACCAGCACGGTCCGGACGTCGGGGCACTGTTCGAGGATCTCGAGCCCGACGGTGCCCTGCCCCGCGATCACGTCCGCATGTTCGTACGGCGGGACCATGACCATGCCGCGCTCGGCGGCGATGGCCCGGCAGGTGGGATCGCGCTGGCTCCGGTCCTGGACGAAGACAATCTCACCGCCATGGCGGCGGACGCCCGCGATCTTGACCTTGGGGGCGTCTTCGGGCATGACGATGACCGCGGGAATGCCCAGGCGCTGGGCCGCGAAGGCGATGGCCTGGGCATGGTTGCCGCTGGAATGGGTAACGACGCCCCGGAGGCGAGCCTCGGGCGCGAGGCGGGAGAGGGCGGTCCAGGCGCCGCGAATCTTGAACGCGCCGATGGGCTGGTCCTGCTCGCACTTGACGAGCAGTGTGCCGCCATCGGGCAAGGTGACGGCCTGGAGCCGGGTGCGCACCGCGACGCCCTCGAGCGCCGCGGCCGCGGCCCGGATGGATTCGGCGCCCACGCTATTCGGCGGCGTCGCCACCGGCGGGCACCGGTTCGTCGGAGGCCTCCTCGGTGCCGGTCTCATCCTCCTTCACCACCCGCGCCACGTCCTGCAACGTGTCGCCGGCATCGAGGTTCATCACCTTGACGCCCTGGGTGTTGCGGCCGATCACCCGGATCCCGTCCACCGGCACGCGGATGATGACGCCGTGGTGGGTGATCATCATGAGCTCATCGTCCGGAATCACTTCCTTGAGCGCCACGATGGAGCCGGTCTTCTCGGTCACCTTGAAGGTGATGATGCCCTTGCCGCCGCGCTTCTGCACCCGGTATTCCGAGA
>DAIMFY010000194.1:0-4768 GCA_036724295.1 Gemmatimonadales bacterium
GCGTGGCGCAGTTCGTCGAGGAGGGCGCGCGAGGGCCAGTCGTCGCGCGCGGCAAGTTGTTCGATGAGGGAGCGATACCACCACATGGTCTCTTCGGACGTCGCGCGGTTGGCAGCGTGCACATACTCGGCGCCCAGCCGTCGCACGGTGGCGGCGAGATCACCGCAGCGCTGCAGCTCGTCTGCGGCGCAGATGTCGAGCGCCCGGGGCGAGGCATCGGCCAGCAGCTGCAGGTAGGCCTGGCGGCACATGGTCCAGGGTCGCGCGCCGCCGTTGCCATCGTAGCGCGGTTCGATGGCTTCCCGCGCCACCGCCAGGGCGACGGGCCCGAACTTTTCACGGATCTTGCTTTCGAGCTCGGCGCGCGGCGGGCCCCAGTGCTCCTCGAGCACGTGGTGCAGGACGCTGCCGATCAGCGTGAGTTCGTCGGCGTCGTGCCGAGCCAGGATGACGGCGACGTTGGCCGGATGGGCCAGGTACGCCATCGCATTTACCGCGGGCCGCCGGGAGCCATAATGCTTGGTGGAAAAGGCGAACGCGTGGCTCAGGCGATCAGAGTAGGCACCCATGCGAGCCCGCTGCGCCAGCGAGCCCGGCGCCGTGTGAAGGTGGAGTGAGGCCGGCCGGCCGTCACCGGATGCCGAGGAGCTTGTGGGTCTGCAGGCTGAGCCGCCACTGCGGATGGGCAAGGCAATACCTGGTGGCTGCCGCCGTGTTCTCACCCAGCTGCGGGCCATCCATCGGCTGCAGGAAGAAATGGCGGAAGGCGAGCGCACGGAACTGCTCCGGACGGGCGCCAGCCTGTGGGTAGACCAGCTTGAGTTCGTCACCCTCGGTGAGCGCGAGCGACGTGCCTGCCTTCGGACTCACGCAGATCCAGTCGAGGCCAGCCGGGGCCGGCTGGGTGCCGTTGGTCTCGACTGCGACGATGAAACCCCGGGCGTGCAATGCCTCAACCAGCGCTTCGTCGAGCTGCAGCAGGGGTTCGCCGCCGGTACACACCACGTAGCGGCCCGACCACTGCTCCGCCGGCCAGTGTGACGCGACGGCGGCCGCCAGCTCGGCGGGGGAGTGAAACTTGCCCCCGCCGTCGCCGTCGGTGCCCACGAAATCCGTATCGCAGAACGTACAGGTCGCCGTCGCGCGATCCGCCTCGCGCCCGCTCCACAGATTGCAGCCGGCAAAGCGGCAGAACACCGCTGGCCGGCCGGCCTGGGCTCCCTCACCCTGCAGGGTGTAGAAGATCTCTTTCACGGCGTAGGACATGGGGGGAATATAGACGAGGGACGAGTGACAAGGGACGAGCGACAAAGCCTCAGTCTTCCTCGTCCCTCGTCGCTCGTCTCTCGTCCTCCACTCCCGCTTCCCGGAATCCCTTTGCCCGCAACAGGCATGCGTCACAGCGTCCGCAGGGGCGTCCGGCGGCATCGGGCGCATAGCAACTGTGGGTGAGCGAGAGGTCCACGCCAAGCTGGACGCCCAGCTGCACGATCTGCGCCTTGCTGAGGTGGAGCAGGGGAGCATGCACGCGAAACTGGCCGGCGCCTTCGACGCCGGCCCTGGTCGCGAGATTGGCCAGCTGTTCGAAGGCGCGGAGATATTCCGGGCGGCAGTCGGGGTAGCCGCTGTAGTCGAGCGCGTTGGCGCCGATGAAGATGTCGAACGCGCCGATCACCTCCGCGTAGCCCAGCGCGAGCGAGAGAAACACGGTATTGCGGGCCGGTACGTACGTGACCGGAATGTCGTGTCCCAGTTCATCCGCGCTGCGATCCAGCGGAACGGGGATATCTGCCGTGAGCGCCGAGCCACCGATGGCGGCGAGGTCAACATCCATGATCCGGTGGTCGGCCACGCCGAGCGACCGGGCCACGCGCCGGGCGGCCTCCAGCTCCACGGCGTGGCGCTGGCCATAGCGAATCGTGAGCGCGTAGGGGACGAAGCCATCGGCGCGGGCCTGGGCTGCGGCGGTGGCGGAATCCATGCCGCCGGACAGGAGTACGACGGCGCGTGGAGAGGGCATGGGAGAAAGATATGTGTGTTGGGACGGTAGGGGCACGGCATCCCGTGCCCCTACCGTCCCAACACATGCCTCAACGCCCCCTCGAGTTCCGGATAGCGCATGCGATAGGACGACCTGCCCAGCGCTGCCGCTTCCACTCGCTGACTCGCGAGCACCAGCGCATCGGCCATCTCACCGGCGACCGCGCGGATCGCGAACGCGGGGACCGGAATGGCAGACGGACGGTGCAGTACGCGCGCGAGCGTAGCGATGAAATCGCGGTTCCGCTCCGGTTTTCCCACGAGGTTGACGGGGCCGGAAAGGTCGTCGTTCTCGATAGCGTAGCGCATCACGCCGAGGACGTCATCGAGCGCTACCCAGCTCATCCACTGCTCGCCGGAGCCAAGTCGCCCTCCCAGACCCAGGCGTACAGGGAGCGAGAGCAGCGGCAGCGCGCCGCCCGCGGGCGAGAGCACAATGCCAAGCCTCGGATGCACCACCCGGATCCCGGCCTCGCGGGCCGGGTCGGCGCTCGCCTCCCAAGCCTTGCCCACTTCCGCCAGGAAATCGTCGCCAGGCGGAGCCTGCTCGTCGAGGAGGGTATCGCCTCGATCGCCGTAGTAGCCCACCGCCGAAGCGCTCACCAGCACCGCAGGCTTGGGAGCCAGGCGGGCCAGCGTGCGGGCCAGGAGCCTCGTGCTGGTGATGCGGCTCTCGCGGATGCGGCGCTTCTGCTGGCGTGTCCAGCGGTGGGAAATGCTCGCGCCCGCGAGGTGAATGACGGCGCCGACGCCTTCGAGCTGGCGCGGGTCGAGCTCTCCCCGTGCAGGGTCCCAGACTATGTCGTCGGAGGCGGGGTGGCGCCGTACGATGCGGCGAACGGAATGGCCGGCGGTAGTGAGTGCGCGCACCAGGTGCGAGCCGATGAATCCGGTGGCGCCGGTCACGGCCACCGTGAGCGGGTGCCGGGGCATCCCTTGCGTAAACTCGTCGCGCAGAAGTTCATGGCGGTAGCGCAGCATCCTTTCCACCTGCCGTCGAAGCCAGGGATTCGCGATGCTGCCCAGCGGGCCCAGCGGTGCCAGGAACTCCACCCGGTCGTGGAGCGACGACATGGTGTCACTGACCGGCAGCAGCTTGTGCAGGTGGACCCAATGTGCAAACGGACCCGAGACCATCTCGTCGACGAACTGGCGTCCCGGAACTGTATTGCGGTGACGCGCGACCCACCGGACATTGAATGGCCCGAGCGGCACCGACAGCACGGTGCGCGCGCCATCGGCCACCCCGCCAGTTCGTTGCAGCACGGCGGCTTCCTTCCATGGCGGCATGAGGCGCTCGAGCGCGCCTGGGCGCTCGTGCCAGGCGTAAATGGTCTCCGGCGGGGCCGGGATGGCGCTGGTTCGTTCCACAACCTGAATCGAGGCGGTCAATGAATCTGCCATGCGCGCGCTGATCCCCTGCCTGTTGCTGGTGGTGTCGGTTTGCTCGCTCAGCGCCCAGGTGCGCTCGCCCTGCGTGGTCTCGCGCATCGTGGATGGCGATACGTTCTACTGCGAAGATGGCACCAGGGTGCGGCCCATTGGTTTTGACGCGCCCGAACGGGCCCAGGGCGACGCGGCCGACTCCGCCGCGGCAACGCTCATGCGCTGGGTGCCGCCCGGTGACACCGTCGGGTTGGAGCGTGACGTCTCAGTGACCGATCGGTACGGCCGCCGGCTGGCCTGGGTCTGGCGCGGCGACACGCTGGTCAACGAGCGCATGGTCGCCAGCGGCTGGGCCCTGCTCTATACAGTGCCACCGGACGTGCGCCATGTCGAGGCACTGCAGGCGGCGCAGGCACGCGCCAGGAAGGAACAGCGGGGGATCTGGGGACTGAAGGACTTCACCTGCACGCCAGCGGACTACCGGAGGCGGCGATGCCGGTAACCTGAAAGCACGAAAGTGGACGCGGGGCATCGGACGCGTGAGCGCACGACCTATGACGCATGACTCACGACCTTCTCGTGCCTTTCGTGCTTTCGTGCTTCAGTCTTTCGTCAGCGTGGCCTGAATCGCGTCGCTTCCCTCGCCTGACCAGGAAAAGGTGAGCTTCGAGTCACCAATCGTCCAGGGCGCATCGTCGAAGATAAATTCGTCTACATCTGGAAAGTCAAACGTCACTTGCGTGCCCTTGGACGTCAGCGTCCAGGTGCCAACCAGGGATTGGTCTTCGTCCTCACCGCTGTCGGAAAAGGACGCGGGCACGTGGATCGCGCCCGAGGTGGTGCCGTCGTCGGAGAGCGCGATGTGGAGTGAGGCGCCACCCGCCAGGGCATTCGTCGGCGTCCCGGCGTCAGTGACCATCAGTGTGGTCGCGGTGTAGCTGCTGGCTATGGAATCTCCAGGCTCGGTCGAGTCCGAGCAGGCGGCCAGGGTCAGCAGAAGCAAGGTGGCCGTGGCGATCCGGTTCATCGCAATCTCCAAGTTGAGGGTGGTTGGGACTGAAGGTGATGCCCGTGTGGCCAGTATGCGACGGACTGGCCCGTCCTGCAAGCCGGGCCCTTGCGCATCATGTGCGACCGCATATTCTCGGGTGAGACGGAGGGCTTCCATGGCGACCAAACATTCCGATCCGGTCCGAGACTGGCTGCGCGCTCGCGGCTGCCCCGCGCACATCGTGCGGGCAGGAGTGCCGGGGCTGGTAGACCGCTGGAAGGAGATCGTCGAGTCGCTGGAGGAGAGCTACCCGTACACGCTGGACGACTACCTGAACGACATGGACACCCG
>DAIMFY010000195.1:0-4748 GCA_036724295.1 Gemmatimonadales bacterium
GAACGTGTTCCAGAGATCGTACGGCGTCGGGTGCTTGTACTGCCAGCGCCGGCCGTATTCGCGATAGGCCTTCATGAACGTATCGGGCCCCAGGATGGCGCGCAGCATGTTGAGCGCGGTCGCCGTCTTGAAATATGTCGCGACGCTGTACACGTTGCGATCAGGGTAGAAATCACCCCAGCGCATGATCTCGACTTCCCGGCCCGAACGTGCGATGGCGAGATAGACCTGTTTCGCCTGCGTGAGGGTGCTGGAGTCGGTGGTGTTGAAGAACTCCGCTTCCGCGTTGCCTTCGTCAAACTGGGTCAATCCCTCGTCCTGCCAGCTGTAGCGCTTCTCGTTGGAGCCCACCTGCATCGGGAACCACATGTGGCCGGTCTCGTGCACCGTGACTCCGAATAATCCGGTGGTATCCCGCGAGCCGCCGAGACACGTCATCATCGGATATTCCATGCCGCCGCAGCTGGACGGGCCATGCACGGCGGTCATGGAGGGGTAGGGATAGGGCCAGAGGAACTTCGACAGGATCTCGATGGACGCCTTGACGTAGCGTGCCTCGTTGCTCCACACCGCCGGATTGTCGCCATCGAGCCAGAAGGCATTGATCGCGGAAGTGCCAGCGCCGGTGGATGCGTGGGTCGCATCCCAGTTGAACTTGCCCGACGTGCTCCAGGAAACATCGCGCACGTTCTTCGCCGTGAAGCGCCAGGTGAGCTTCCCGCCGGTGCCCGGCCGCGTTGCATTGCCAGCGGCGAGCTGGGCTGCCGTCACCACATGCACGGCGGTATCGGCGGTCTGCGCCAGCGCGAGGCGCTGCCGGGGTCCTTCCTGCAGAACGTCGGCGGCGTTCTGCAGCACGCCGGTCGAGGTGACCAGGTACTTCTCGGGCACGGTCAGGCTCACGTCGTAGTCGCCGTAGCCCATGTAGAACTCGGAATTGGTGCGATAGAGATCGGCGGTCCATCCCTCCACGTCGTCATAGACTCCCATCTGCGGATACCAGTAGGAGATGTAGGAGACATCGTCATTCCGCCCGCCACGGGGCGCGCCGTCAGGTGGCACGGTGAGCGACCACGCGGTCCTGATGACGACGCTGTCGCCCGGAAGCACCGGCGACGCCGGCCGGATGCGCAGCAGGGTGCCGGTGATCACGTACCCGCTGGTGGCGCCGCGCCGGAACGGCTCCAGGGCCATCCCGTTCACCGCGACTTCCGTCATCGTGACACCGTCGGTGATCGGCACTACGCGATTGCGCTCGGCGTTCGGCGCAAAGGCGTTGTCGCGAATATGCATGACCAGCGTGCCCAGCGTATCAGGCGATCGGTTGAAGTAGATCACCGTGCCCGTGCCGTCCAGCTTCCCGGACGCCGGATCGTAGTCCGCCGCCAGCTGGTAGCGCGCCCACTGCTGCCAGTAGTTGGGGCCCGGCGCACCGGTACGCGTGCGGGTGCCCTTGGCCACCGCGTCCTGGAAGAACCTGGACTCGAAGACGGGGTATGGCCGGGGACGCGTCGAGGCGGTCGAGGTGGCCGACGTGGCTGAGGCCGTCGACGGGATCGAGCCGGCGACAGGCCCCGGCTGCGACGCCGGCGTGTTCGAGGCGCAGGCAGCGAGGGCGGTGAGCGCCAGGATCAGGAGAGGCGTGCGTGTCATCATCACTCTGGAAGGTGTGGGTGGAAGACCTCACGGCAGGGCATGCGTGGATGCCCCATCCTTCCGAGGATAATGGCCTCAGGCAGCGTCCAGCACCAGCGCGGCGCAGCGACCGCCAAAGCTCTCCGACAGCAGCAGGACGGTCGGTCGCCCGGGCACCAGGCGGTTGGGTGCGATCCTGGTCACTGGCAGCTCCGCATCCGCCTCGCGAAACCCCACGGTTGCGGGCACGAAGCCGCGCTCCATCGCCACCAGCGCGGCGGCGGCCTCGACGCCGCCGCTCGCCCCAAGGCAATGTCCCAGCGCAGGTTTGAGCGCTGCGATCGGCACCGCCGGAAGTGCGTCACCGAAAAGCTGCTGCAGCGCCCGCGCCTCGGCGGCATCACCCTGTCGAGTACCGGTGCCATGCGCCTTGATCCAGCCCACCGACGAGACCGGTCGCGTTCCCAGCGCGTTCCGTACCGCCTCGACAACACCGCGGCCTGAGGGATCCGGCGCCGTGAGGTCGAACGCCTCGGTGCAGAAGCCGTAGCCGCTGATGCGTGCCACCGGGCTCGCACCCCGGGTCCTGGCATGATCAGCGCGCTCGATCACCAGCGCGGCCGCACCTTCGCCCAGCACGGTGCCTGATCGCCGGGCATCGAACGGGAGGCACGGCGTCGCTGATGCCGATTCCGGAGACAGCACGCCGCTCGACGCAAACGTCCCCATGATTTCCGGGTGTAGCGGGGTCTCGGCGCCGCCAGCCACCACCACATCCAGCCATCCGGCAGCAATGCGCTGGTAGGCTTCACCAATCGCGCAGGTCGCGGAGACACTACCGGCGGACAGATGGATAACGGGACCCCGGAGTCCCGCTTCCTGCGCGAAAACTGACCCGCCCACACCGGTCATGAAGCGGGTCAGCCGGCTGGGACGATTGCGCTCGCGGGGGTCGTCGAGCGCCCGCGCATGATCCTCCAGCACGCCGCACATCGGCCCGAGCGATGATCCTTCCACCAGGCCGGCGCGTGCGCCGGCGCTCCAGCCACCCAGGCGGGCTGCCTGCCATGCCTCTGAACATGCTGCGTGGAACAGCTGGCCGCTCCGGTCCATGCGCCGGGCAAACCGGGAGCGGGGAATCTCACCGCATGCGCCGGCTGCCCGGCCGTCGAGTGCCGCGCGCGGGGCCACAGCCGACCCCTCGCTCTCCAGCAGCTGCGCCAGAGCCATCACGCCGTGGCCTGCGGCGGTCTCGGCGCCGTATCCCGTGATCCAGACCTCGGTAGTCATCGGGCCGCTGCTTCCCGGAGCGTCGCCAGCGCCTCGTTCAGCCGGCCAACCGCGATCTTCGACAGGGCCAGCGGCTCCCGCACCAGGCGATCCAGCATCACAACGTCAGCCGGGCCGGTGTGGACTTCGTTGATGTGGTACCAGCCGGTCGAGCGCAGCAGGTAGGTGCGCGCCAGTCCCTGCGGTGTGGGTTCCGCGGTGAAGACGAGGTCGGCCATCTCGCCGGTCTCGAGCATCAAGGTCTGGTCGTCCGGTGCAGTGAGGGCTAGCCGCACATCTTCCCCAGTGTCCCTGCGCGCCGACTGCAGCGACAGCTCCCGTGCGTGAATCGGCTCATCGCCGCCGAACGACATGGCCACCTGGTCGATGCGCCAGAGCGACGGCGCTGACTCGAGCCGCACGCGCACCGTGTCGCTCGTGACGCTGCGCAGGTCCAGCTCCAGGACCTGGCGCTTCAGGACTTCGGGGCCTGCTTCCCAGAATTGTCCGGCCACCGTCCACGTGGTGCCGTTCCAGACCTTGGCGGTGAGAAAACCCTCGCGAACCAGCGGAGCCATGTCGACTGTGGCCTTCCGCGGATTCGCGTTCAGGGAATCGTACCAGGCAGCGGTGCCATCGCCCCGCGCGCCGATCCACTGTCCGACCAGCATGGTGGCCCACTGGGTGTCGTTCGCGTCTACTACCAGGTGCGCTGTCTGCGCGCCAGTCGGGCGGACGAAACTGAGCTCGATTCCATCGCGCACATCCGCCACCTGCGCAGAGTCCCGGTTTGTGGGATCGGAAATCCAGTAGCGGTCATCGAGCGCCGCCACCCGGCCCATCGCGTCATGTCCCCGGAAATCCACGGCCCGCACCGGCGCTACCGGAGCGAGGAAACCATGGGCTCGGCCGGCAGCATCAGGAGCAACCACGACGCCGGCGGCATGATCCACGGCCAGCACATGGATGGCATCGAGATGGTCGGTCTCGTTGAGCTGGTTGGCCACCCTGAGGCGAATGAGCCCGCCGTCGCTCGTCGCGTAATCGAGGTTGTCGAGGTCGGTGCGCTGCAGCGCCCGCACGATCGCGCCGCCGAAGGTGCCGGAGTCGAGACGGTAGCGCTGCCCATCCCAGCTATAGACCATGGGACAGGAATAGAGGCAACCGGACGACCCACACCCGCCGCTGCCCCCACCGTTGGAGGGCGGAGGCGGAGGATCCCCTTCATCGACCGCCGCCGCCACCAGCGCCACGGCCCCAGCCACGGCTACCAGCGCAACCGCTGATCGAGCGGCGTCGAAGTGCCGGACGCGGATCTGCAGCACGTCGGGCAGCGCGATGGCGTAGCGCCGGGAGCCGAGGGAATTGGCTCGTTCGGAGCGGCCAAAGAGGGAGTCGTTGGCCACCACGGCCGAGGTAACAATTGTCGTGTCGTAGCGCGTCAGCACTTGAATGGTGCTGCCCCGCTGGTGGGTCACGGTCTCGGCGGGAGATGTCGAGGACACCCGCCAACGGGTGCAGCCCAGGGCCAGCAAGAGGCAGAGGAGCAGGAGGGAGCGCGAGCGCATGGCAGTCTCCGGTCACGGGATGCCGGAAGACTGGATGCAGCCGGTCAAGCGATGATCAAGGCCGCGCGCGAGGGCTACGGCAGGAGCCCCCGCAGCAGCTTCATCATCTTCACGTCGAGCGGGTCGGCCGAGTCGTCGTTGACGGCGGGCTCGGTGTCCTGCTGCGGCGTTTCGAGGATCAGTGGAATGCCTCGGCTGCGCTTGTCGTGCAGCAGCCAGCCGAACGGCTCGACGCCGATGCCGCCCTCGCCGATCAGCGCATGGCGGTCGCGATTG
>DAIMFY010000196.1:0-4748 GCA_036724295.1 Gemmatimonadales bacterium
TCGCGCGCAGGATCCTCGCCAAGGAGCTCGAGCTGGCGGTGAATGAGCGACTCGAGTTCGTTCTGGCTCGGTGGCTCGTCGGCTCGGCGGCTCGGCGGCTCGATCGCGCGGCGGGGATCATGCAGCGGTGTAACCGTAGTCATCATCGACTCCTGACCAGTCGTTCGAGTGTGGCCTCGTCGTCCTCGGCCATGGCCCGCTCGGCGCGCAGCGCGTCCTGGTCGCGCCCCAGCGTCGCCACGGCAAGCAGCTTGTTGTCGCTCCAGTAACCCACCGTCGCCGAACCGTCCGCCAGGCTTCCCGACAGCTCCGCCCGGTCCCAGCGATCGGCGTGTCCCGTGTAACTCACCGTGGTTCCGTAATGCGTGCTCCAGAAGAACGGCACGTCGGTGAAGGGCGACGCCAGGCCCAGCATGTTGCGCGCAGCCGCCTGCCCCTGTCGCTCCGCCACCACCCAGTGTTCCACCCGCATCGGCCGCCCGGTGCGGCCATTCGGCACCCGCGCGATGTCGCCCGCGGCGTAGATGCCCGGCACGCTCGTCTCCATTCGCTCGTTCACGATCACGCCCTTGTCCAGCGCCGCTCCCGCCGATTCCGCGAGCCCGGTGCGCGGGCGCACGCCGATTCCCACCACGATCATGTCGGCGGCGAGATCGGCGCCGTTGTCGAGGTGCACCGAGGCGCGGCCGATCCGGTCGACCTTGGACTCAAGGTGGAATTCCACGCCATTCTGCTCGTGCACGCCACGCAGGAAGGTGCCGACATCGCGGCCCAGGACCTTTTCGAAGGGCACCGCCTCCGGCCCCACCACCTGCACGGCGAGCTTCCGCATCCGGAGCGCTGCCGCCACCTCGAGCCCGATGAAGCTGGCGCCGATTACCACGGCACGCTTTCCCTCGCTCGCCGCCGCGATGATGGCTCGGCAATCATCAAGGGAGCGAAGATAGAAGACCGGCGCGCCTTCTTCCGTCGGCACCGGCATCCGGACCGGCTCGGCTCCGGTGGCGAGCAGGAGACGGTCATAGGAGATCGTATCGCCGCCGGCGAGCACGACACGCCGAGCGGCGGCATCGATGCGCTCGACGACGGCGCCGAGACGGAGCGTGATGTTCTGTTCGGCGTAGAACTCGGGCGTGCGGAGCGGAATCCACTCCTCGGGCGCGTTCCCCGCCAGGTAGTCCTTGGAGAGGTTGGGCCGGTCGTAGGGTACGTCGTCTTCCATGCCGATCATCGTGATGGCGCCCAGGTATCCCTGGGCTCGCAGCTCCTCCGCGGCGGCGTTGCCCGCGGCACCGGCGCCCACGATCACGATGGACTGCGGCGCGCCAGCCGGCTCCTCGGGAGGCGTCGGCGCATTCTTGCGCCCGCTGATGCGAATGCGTCCGTCGCGCTGTTCCACGGTCCAGCAGCTCACCGGATTGAGTGCCGGCGCGCCGACCGCGCGCCCCGTCGCGAGATCAAAGCAGGCGTGATGCCAGGGACAGTGCACGGTGCCGTCACCCAGGAGCCCCTCGGCCAGCGGCCCGCCGTAGTGGGTGCAGGTAGCGCCGATGGCGTAGACCTGCCCCCCCTGCCGGGCCAGCAGCACCGGCTCGCCTTCGGCATGACCCGCGAGCATTGCACCCTCGGCGAGGTCCGACTCCGGGACGCCCGCGACAAGATCGGGACCGGATAGTTCGCTGGCTTCACTGCTCATGGGCTGCTCCATTCATGGGGGTCGCGGGCCGCGGGTCGCGTGGCCGGAGACTCGCGACTCACAACGACTTCAGGTACTCCACCAGGTCCCGCCGCTGGTCCGGCGTGAGGCCGAGGCGGAAGTGGTCGTCGTAATGCTTCACGACATCATCGAGCGTGGCAGCGCTTCCATCATGGAAGTACGGCGGATGCTGCCACACAGCATGCAGTGGCGTAGTACGATACAAGCCCGTCGTGGCCCGTTCGGCAAGCGTGGGATCGGTGCCGACCTCCGAGGGCTGGTGCAGCCGCTTCCCCGCGTCGGTGAGCGCGTTGCCGTTGTGGCACTCGCTGCAGCGCGCCTGCCCGATGAAGAGCGCCTTGCCGCGCGTCGCGGCGGCATCGTCAAAACTCCCCGCTGGTGGCGGGGGCGCCGCGATCGAATGCTGGTATTCCCGCAGGGCCGGCAGCTTGGATGTCACCATGTCGGGCGACTGTTCGATATGAATACCGAGCCGGGGATCATCGAAGTTGCCGTGGCCGTGCATCTGGGTCACCGCGACGTAGGCATTCCAGTAGGAGACGGGGCCTTCGCCGGTAAAGGTCTCGAGGGCCACCTCGTGCAGGCCGTAGGCCGGCGGAATGACCGTCGGGTGGTTCTGCCCGTCGTGATTCCAGTACGCGTCATACATGCCGGGACCCCAGGAGGTGAGCACCGCCTGGGTGGCGGGATCCTGGAGCGCAGGACTCAGCGCCACGATCGCACCGACATTGAGGTCGCGATTGGGCCAGCCATCGAGCCGCTGCCCGATGCCGGGAGCGACCGAATTGTCGACCGTCGAATGGCAGAGGGCACAGGTGATCCCGACACTCATCAGGGAATCCTTGCCGTTGACCGTCTCGACCACGCCCTGGACACCCACCACGGCGTTGAGCTTGAGCAGGGCAACGGTCGTGGCCGGGTCGTTGAGGTCGGCCGATGCGAGAATGCCGGCCGGCAAGGCCGAGGCATCGACCTTGAGGCCGACGCCCAGCGCCGTGGCCGGACTCACGCCCGACTGAATGACGCGATGCAGGCCCAGCGTATCGGTCCAGAACACTTCATCGCCAAAGGTATCGAAGCGGAAAATCTCCTTGCCCTCTGCGACGAGCTGGGGGTCGAGATCGTCGCCGGGCCCGTTATCGCCGCCGCAGGCGGAGAGCGCTGCCAGAAGCAGCGCTGCTCCACCGCGCAGGCAATGCCGAGTGCTCATGCGCCCATCCTGGCGCGGAGGGCCTTGGCACCCGCAAGGTGACCCTGGAACGCTGGGGCGACCGACTTCACGAACGCCTTGAGCTCATCGTTCTGGATGGCGGGAAGAAGAGTGCTGCTCACCGCGTCGAGCACCGCCTGGTGGAAGGCGATTTCGTGATCGAGGAACGCCTTGTCAAATTCAGTGCCCTTGAGGTGCTCGAGCTTCGTCATCGCCAGCGCGTGGTCGGCCTTGCTCTGGTCATTGGCGGGCGGGGTTGGCGTCACCTTGAGCCTGGTGGCCAGGTCGCGGGCCATCTGCCGCACCTTGGTATGGTCATGGACAAAGTTCCTGGCGATCTGGCGGACTTCGGGATCGGAGGCCTTCTGGGCGCCGAGGCCGGCGGTCTCGATGTCGGCGGTGTTGGCGTTGTCGAAGATGGCCACGATAGTGGCATCATCGAGCTTCGGTGCGGCGGTGCTGGCGGACTGGGCGGCGAGCGAGAGGGGGAGGGCCAACAGGACTGATGCGACCAGGGTAACGGGGCGATGCATGGCACACCTCGGAGCAGGGTGAACGGCGGACGGGCACGGGCCCGAGCGGACGGGGACCAACATGCCGCCATCACCATAAAAAGTCAAGTATTTATTTGACATATTGCGCCAAGGCACCCGCTTCCCCATATTCAGGCGTCTGCCAAAGGGAGACTAAGTCGATGTGGAACAAGCGCATCTGGGATAGCACACGGGGCCGGATCGTGAGCCTCCTGCGCCGGCGCCAGCGTACGGTCGAGGAGCTCGCAGCGGAGCTGGGCGTGACCGATAACGCCATCCGCGCCCAGCTTGGCGCCCTGGAACGGGACGGGCTGGTACGGGCGGCCGGCTCCCGGAAGCCACCGGCGGCGGGCAAGCCCGCCATTCTCTATGACGTCCCCCTCGAAGCCGATGCGCTCTTTTCCCGCGCCTACGCGCCGATGTTCACCTCCCTGGTCACCACCCTCGCCGAGCAGATGGAGGGCCCGGCCCTGACGGCGGTGCTGGTCGAGGCGGGCAAGCGCCTCGCCTCCGCGTATCCCTCACCTGCCGGCGATCGCGAGCGGCGCCTCGCCGCGGCCGGCGAGGTGATGCAGAGCCTCGGCGCCCAGGTGGAGCTGATGGTGGACGGCGACCGGGTTACGTTGAGAGGATCGTCCTGCCCACTCGCCGTGGCGGTCGAGAAACGCCACGAGGTCTGCGTGGCAATGCAGGCCTTTCTCGAGGCGATGCTGGGTGAGCCGCTGACGCAGTGCTGTGAGTATGAGGAGAAGCCGAGATGTTGTTTCAAGACGGGCAGGACGGACAGGACGGGCGGGACGGCTGGGTGAGTCGTCGGTCATCAGTCCTTGCAACGTGCTCGCCTCGCCCGCCCTGCCCGCCCTGCCCGCCCTGACATGTCGCGCGCTTTCGTAAACGACGATGCCGCCGGCGAAGCCCAACCGGAGCATCGCTATCCCCTGCCACCCAGGGATGATCCCGAGTTTCCCCTGGCCGCGGCGCGAGCACTGCTCGACGGCGCCAACGTGGGTGACTCGATCGGCGCCGAGGCGGCGACCGGTTACATCTTCGGCACGCCGGAGCTGGTGCCGCAGGTGGAGATCATACTGGCTGACGCCCGCGAACGGGGTGATGAACGGATGGAACAGCTGGCGGAGAGGTTTCTGAGACGGGCTGGAGTGACGAGCGACTGATGGGCAGGACGGGCAGGACGGGCAGGACGGGCAGGACGGGCAGGACGGGCAGGACGGGCAGGATGGGCAGGATGGGCAGGATGGGCAGGATGGGCAGGATGGGCAGGATGGGCAGG
>DAIMFY010000197.1:0-4700 GCA_036724295.1 Gemmatimonadales bacterium
TGGTGGGCGAAATGCGCGATCTCGAGACCGTCTCCATTGCCATCGAGACAGCGGAAACCGGCCACCTGGTCTTCGGCACGCTGCACACCACGACGGCCTCGTCGACGGTGGACCGGATCATCGACCAGTTTCCGGCCGACCGCCAGTCGCAGGTGCGCGTCATGCTCAGCGAATCGCTGCGCGGGGTGATCGCGCAGACACTCTGCAAGAAGAAGGGCGGGGGACGGGTGGCGGCGCGGGAGATTCTTCTCTCGATTCCCGCGGTGTCCAACCTGATCCGGGAGGGCAAGACCTTCCAGATCCCGAGCATCATGCAGACCAACAAGCGCGCCGGGATGATCACGCTGAACGACAGCCTGGTCGAGCTGGTGGATGAAGGGCTGGTCGAGCCGCAGGAAGCCTACACAAAGGCGGTGGACAAGAGCGCAATCGTCGCCATGCTCAAGGCCAAGCGTCACGATACGAGCTTCCTGGGCGAGGTGGCGTGAAGCCTGCGCCACGTATCGTTCTGGTCGAGCCGCAGGACCTGGTGAACATTGCGGCGACGGTGCGGATCGCGAGGAACTTTGGCATCGACGAGCTGACGCTCGTGAATCCGCAGGAGTTCGACCCCTACCGCATCGAAGGCATCGCCCACAACACCGCAGAGCTGGTGGAGCGGATCACGTTTGCGGACTCGCTCGACGCGGCCCTGCGCGACGTGACCTTCGCCGCGGCGCTCTCGGCACGGGGACGCACGGCCCGGCGCCGCATGGCCCGCCCGCGCGAGGCGGCTGCCGAAGTGGTGGAACGGACCGCGGAGGGGCCGGTGGCGCTGGTCTTCGGCCGCGAGGACGCCGGGCTCACGAACGAGGAGCTGGATCGCTGCCAGCTCATCGTCAACATCTCCACCAATCCCGATCATCGTTCACTCAACCTGGCCCAGGCGGTGGCGATCATGGGATACGAAATGTGGGGCGCGCGTGGCGGCGATGCGCTGCCGTTCAAGCGCCCGCGTCGCCGGGCACAGGCGGCCACAGGCGAGCAGCTTGAAACACTGTTCGCGGACTGGCACGTGGCGTTGGACGGCCTCGACTTCTTCAAGGCCCGGAACGATCAGGCCGTGATGCGCTCGTTCCGGGAAATGTTTTTCCGCGCCGATCTCGATGCCCGGGAAGCGGCACTGCTGCGGGCGGTGGGGCTCGAAGTGGCCCATGTCCTGGGCCGGAAAACCGCAGCGGCGCGCGACCCCGCGGAATCCGAGTAAATCACTCGGAATATGCTGTGCGTTCGGGTTGTGAAAGACGTTCGGATAGCTATACTTATGCGCGCGCGGCGGCACAGATGCCCATCAGGCCGCGCCTCTGTGTGAAACTTTTCACAAGACCAGGATTTCCCGTCGGTCGAGGTGGGCTCGATAATGCGCAAGCTTGCGTTCGTCGCAGGAGGGGGACTGATCGTGGTGGCGGCGGCCCTGATGGCGTGGGGCGGCACCTCACGGGCTCAGCAGGCATCGGGACCGGCCGAACCGGACTCCATCGCTGCCACTCGTCTCGCTGCCTCGGATACTGCTGACCTCCTCGGCCCCCGCCAGCCAATTTTCTTCCGCCACGATCTGCACGCCGGCCAGTACAAGCTCCAATGCCAGTACTGCCACTACTCCGTGAACGTCTCCAATGAACCAGGCATCCCCTCGCTGCAGACCTGCATGGGATGCCATCTGGTCGTGGGCGGTAGCGACAAGGGCAACGCCGCCGAAATCGGCAAGCTGCGCGATGCCTGGAACAAGAAGCAGCCAGTGGAATGGGTGCGTGTGCACTTCCTCGCCCAGCACGTGCACTTCCCGCACTCGGTGCACATCAAGGCTCTTGGTCCCAACGCCTGCGCCACCTGCCACGGCGACGTGGCCCGCATGCCGCAGGTTCACAAGGTGAACAACATCAACAACATGGGCTTCTGCATCAGTTGCCACATCGAGCGCAAGGTTACCCGGGACTGCTCGGCGTGCCACTACTGATGCGCACTATCGTTTTCGTTTTCTGGAGCCGCGATGTCTGACGATTCACTCAACCCGAACGTCGACCGGCGACGGTTCCTGACCGTGCTGGGCGTGGCGGGCGCAGGTGCCAGCGCTCTCTCTGGTTGCAGCACCAAGGCTGAAAAGCTGATCCCGTACCTGGTCCAGTCCGAAGACCAGGTACCGGGCGTGGCGACCTACTACGCCAGCACCTGCACCGAGTGCTCGGCCGGCTGCGGCCTGCACGTCAAGACGCGCGAAGGCCGCGCGATCAAGCTCGAGGGAAATCCCGAGCACCCGGTCAACCGGGGCAAGCTCTGCGCTCGCGGGCAGGCCTCGCTGCAGGGGCTCTACAATCCCGGTCGGGTCAAGGCGCCGATGGTGCGCGATGGTGGCGCCTGGAAGGAAGTGAAGTGGGACGACGCGATTGCGCGCCTGGTCGCCGCCATCCAGAAGGGCGGCGCACCACTCGCCGTGCTCTCGGGCGCCGGCCGCGGCACATTTTCCAGCCTGCTCGCCGATTTTGCCACCACCGCGGGTGGCAGCGTCACCCGCTGGGAGCCGCTCGATCACGTCCCGATGCGTGAGGCCAACAAGCTCACCTTCGGCCGCGACGAACTGCCGGCATATGACTTCGCCTCGGCCAGGTACATCCTCAGCTTTGGCGCCGATTTCCTCGATACCTGGCACAGCCCCACGGAAAACCAGATCGGCTACGCCCAGTCGCATGGCTTCCATGGCGACGCGGCGCGTCATGTGCATATCGCGCCCCGTCGTGACCTGACCGGCCTCAACGCCGACGAATGGCTGGCGGCGGCACCGGGCACGGAGGCGGCCATCGCGCTTGCCATGGCGAATGTCGTGGCGAGCCGCCGGGGCGGCGCCGGCTCTTACGCAGGTCTGTTGAGCCAGTGGACGCCCGAGGCGGCTTCCAAGGCCAGCGGCGTGCCGGCGGAAGCGATCCGCCGCGTCGCTCTCGAGTTCGCGGCTCAGGCGCCCACGCTCGCGGTAGCAGGCGGCATCGGGTCACAGCACCGCGGTGCGGTCGAACTCTGCCAGGCCGTCAACGTACTCAACGCCGTCGCCGGCAACATCGGCCAGACCGTGCGCTTCGGGGCTGACCTGGCCACGGGCGACGGCCTGGCGGGCGTACAGCAGCTCGTCAGCGCCATGAGCGGCGGCCAGGTCGGCATCCTGCTGGTGCACGAGGCCAATCCGGTCTATGCGCTGCCCGCCTCAATGAAGTTCGCCGACGCGCTCAAGAAAGTGCCGTTCAAGGTCTCGACGGCCACCTATCTCGATGAAACCGCGGCCCAGTGTGACCTGCTGCTGCCCAACCTGCATTCGCTCGAGCGCTGGGACGATTCCAACCCGCGTGCGGGCGTGTTCGGGCTGATGCAGCCGGTCATGGAGCCGGTCTTTCCGGTGCGCCACACCGGCGATGTGCTGCTGGACGCGGCCCGGAAGCTGGGCGGCGTCTACGGCAAGTTCTCGGCGCCCGACTACAAGACCCATCTTCGCACCGCCTGGAATGCGCGCACCGCGAGCGACGCCGAGTGGCGCGCGGCGCTGGCCCGCGGCGGCGTTTATGAGGCCGCACCCGAAGCGCCGGCGCTCACGCCAAGCGGCGCGTCGTTCTCGGTCGAGACTCCTGCGTTCGATGGTGACGGTGAGTTCGTCTTCCTCGCTTATCCCCACAGCTTCCTGCATGACGGCCGGGGTGCCAACCGCCCGTGGCTGCTGGAAAACCCGGATCCGGTCACCAAGGCCACCTGGAGCCCGTGGATCGAGCTGAGCGCGGCCACCGCCAGGCGACTCAGCATCCGCCGCGGTGAAGTCGTCCGGATCGTGTCGCCCCACGGCGAGATTTCCGGACCGGCCTTCCCGTATGCGGGCCTGCACGACGGCGTGATCGCGGCACCGCTTGGCTCGGGGCACACGGAGTATGGCCAGTTCGCCAAGGATCGCGGCTTCAATCCGCTTGATCTCCTTGGCGTGCCGGCTGCGGGCAGCACCTTCCTGCCGTACGCCTCCACTCGCGTGCGCCTGGAGAAGACCCACAGTTACCAGGAAGTGGCCACCACCGAGGGCACTCCGCGGCAGCTTGGCCGGGGGATCGCCGAGGCCATCCCGCTCGTCTACGCCAGGAAGGGGATGACGGTCCGGGAGGCGCTGCATGCCGAAGGGCATGGAGAGCACGAGGTCAATACCGAGCTGGAAGTGAAGGCCATCCTGGGCTGGCGCGAACGCCAGGTCGAAGGCCGCAAGCTCGGCAACTACGCCGAAGTGCACCCGAGCTGGGGCATGACGGTGGATCTCTCCCGCTGCACCGGCTGCTCGGCCTGCGTCACCGCCTGCTATGCGGAGAACAACATCCCGACGGTGGGCGAAGACCAGGTGCTCAAGGGCCGCGAGATGAGCTGGATGCGGATCGAGCGGTACTGGGAAGGTGGCGAGGGCGAGGAGCCGCTCGAGGCCCGCTTCGTTCCCATGCTCTGCCAGCAGTGCGAGAACGCACCCTGCGAGCCGGTGTGCCCGGTGTTCGCCGCCTACCATACGGTGGACGGGCTGAACGGCCAGGTGTACAACCGGTGCGTTGGCACGAGGTACTGCAGCAACAACTGCTCGTACAAGGTCCGTTACTTCAATTGGTACAAGTACAACCTCAAGGCGTGGCCGGAGCCGCTCGACCTGCAGCTCAATC
>DAIMFY010000198.1:0-4673 GCA_036724295.1 Gemmatimonadales bacterium
GCTTGGGGCTCGCCGCCCGGCTGTAGCCGGTGCCCACCGGATCGATGAACACGAGGTCACTGGCGTCGAGCAGGGTATAGGGATTGTCCTCATAGCCATAGGGCGGAGCGGGCAGCCCGCCGTCAGCCAGCAGCTTCACCCGCCTGGGCCCGAACGCGCCCATGTGCAGCCACACCGTGGACGAGCCCGGTCCGCCGTTGAAGACGAAGGTGATGGGCCGGGTGGCCGGCTCGCTGCTGCCGTCACGCGTGTAGGCGACATAGAACATGTAGCCCTCGGACGCGCCGCTCTTTTCATCCCGGATGGCGAGCATCCCGGTGGTCGCGGTGTAATCGAGCCGCTTGCCGTTCAACTGCATGCTGTGGTGCGTCACCACGGCGGGCCGATTGGCGATCTCGGCGAGCTTGAGCGAATCGTTGCCAGCCTGCTGCACCGTGGTGTCAGATGGAGACGCCCTCATCCGGCGGTCCTGGGCAACGAGCAGAGACGGCACCAGGCCAAGCGCCAGTGCGAGGACGACAAAACCGTGTTTCAGCTGCACGTTGGAACTCCTTCATTGGTAGCGACACGCGGACTGACAGGCGGGGCGGATGAAGACCCTGAGCGAGAGATCCCGCGGCGATGGGGCGGCCGCAGGCCGCCCCTACGGTGGTCTGGAGAGATCAGAGCCAATTGAGCCTCACGGTCCGCCTGTCCGCCCGTCCGTCTGTCCGGCCCTGCTGCCCAGCCACGCATCGCGGAACGCCTTCTCGGCGGCGGTCGGTGTCTGGCCCACCGACTCGAATGTCACTGCCTCCAGCCGGGGATCGGCGGCAAAGGTGATGCGGGCCTTCTGGCTCTCACCCCGCTGCTCGAACACTATCGATACCACATCGCCCGGTTTGTGGGCGGACACGACGGCTTCCCACGCGTCGGATGAGGACACCGGCTTGCCGTCCAGCGTCGTGACGTGATCGTCGCGGTCCACCCCGGCGTCATACAGCGGAGTGCCGATCTCGGTCCCCTGCATCAGCCGCGCACCCGCGCTGTCAAAGCGCACGCGCACGTCGCCCAGCCAGGCCGCATTGGGATGCGCGGGGCGGAGCAGCACGCCCGCTTGTGCCAGCAGCACCGCGTAGTCAGGGGCCTCACTTCCGCGCACGAACCGGCGGAAGAAGTCATTCGCAAAAGCCGGGTCGCCCAGGTACTCGCCCAGGGTCCGCTGGATGTCGTCCACCGTATAGGGCTGCTTGACGACGAATGGCCGTTCGTTGCGGCCGAACCGCTGCCACATGAGCCGCATGAATCCGTCGAGCGTCTTCCCGCGGAAGCGGCCGCGGATCGTGAGGTCGAGGGCGGTGCCGACGCCCGCGCCCCAGGTGTAGTAGGAGAGAAAAGTGTTGCCAAAATTGTTGGGGTCGATCGACGTGGCCGCATCCACGAACGGCGCCTCGAGGCTCACACCCATCGGGGTGCGGAACTTCCGCGCGTTGCTGTGCACCACCGCATCCACCTGCCCCGCCAACCGGCGAAGATAGGTGGAATCGTCGGACAGCCCAGCCCGGCGGATGAACAAGGCGTCGAAGTAGTTGGTAAAGCCTTCCCCGAACCAGAGCGCGTCGCTGGGATCGGCATGGAGGAAGTCAAAAGGCTCGATCTGCGCCGAGCGGATCCGCTCCATGTTCCAGGAATGGAAGAACTCGTGCGACATGGTGCTCAGCAGGCCCATCGGATTCCGTGCCAGGCTCGAGCTGCTGGAAATGACGGTTGAATTCCGGTGCTCCATGCCGTCGCCCGAGGCCCACGGCAGGTAGTCGGCGATGAAGGTGTAGGTGCCGTTGTCATACGGCGCCGGCTCACCGAATACGCCGATTTCTTCCGCCACCACCTTCCTGATGCGCTCGACATACGCGTCGGCTTCCGCATCGGTCCCCGTGTGATGCAGCGCCAGCCGCATGATGTACGTCCCGCTGTCGGGCCTGGGGACGGTCCAGGTGCGGAGCGTGAAGTCCGAAAGCTCGGCGGGGCTGTCCATGAAGTACTGCAGGTCGGGCGCAGTGAAGCGACTGCTGTCGCTGGTCGGCAGGAGCTGCGTCGCCACGCGCCAGTTGCTGCCGGCAGGCAGGTTGAAGGTCACCGCGATCGGTGCCTGCTCAAGTACCGGCGCAAAGGCAAAGGTCGCCGGCATGTTGAGGTGCGCATGGGTACGGTCGATGCCGGCGTACGTACCATCGGCCCGGTCGCCGTACAGCGTATAATGAAAGGCGACAGGCCCACCCTCGGAAACCACCAGCCAGTGATAGGGGTCCGGCTGGATCACCCGCAGCGGCTCGCCGCTGAGGTCCTCGGCGCTCACCGCATACACGTTCTTGGCAAATTCATGCAGCGCGTACCGCCCCGGCGAGGACCGGCTCATCCAGACCGCGAGCGTGTCGCCCGGCACGGCCGGAAACGTGGCAGTGACCTGGGCCTCGTGATGAACCGCGTTGGGAAACTTGATGTCGTAGCGGACCGTATCCGCCTGCAGTGCGGCGAGCAGCAGGAACAGCATCGGGCACTCCGTTCGGGATGGGAATGAAGGGAAGATGGGCAGGATGGGCGAGATGGGCTAGATGGGCAGGATGGGCAGGACGAAGCTCGCGCGCGTCATTGCGAGGAAGCGCCAGAGGCGCTGACGGAGCAATCGGGTAGCCTGAGAGAGGTGCGCTGGCTACCCGATTGCTTCGGGCGCTCGGCGCCCTCGCAATGACGCCGCGACCCGCGACCCACGACCCTCGACTACCATACATGCATGCCCACCCACGCCATCTCCTACGAAGTCACCGTGAGGACAGAGAACGCTGAAGTGGGTCAGGACTTCGCCGCGTGGATGCGCCTGGAGCATATTCCCGACGTGCTGGCCACCGGGCTGTTTCGCGGCGCCGAGTTCGCCCAGCTCGACGACCACAGCTTCCGGACCCGCTACCTGGCCGCCACGCGTGAGGACCTTGATCGCTACCACGCCGAGCACGCTCCTCGGCTTCGGGACGACTTCAGCCGGCGCTTTGGCAGCAGCGCAACAGCGTCACGCGAGATCTGGCAGCTGCTCCAGAACTGGCCCTAGCTGCCACTTTCCTGCCAATTTGGCAGCAATATGCGGTACGGTGGTTGCCTGCGGAGGGTCGTCGGTCATCAGTCTTCGGTCATCGGTCACGTGCCCCAAACGTTTGTTGACGACCGATGACAGACGACCTCTAACATCCCCGAGCTTAAGGACCTCCCAATGGCCTCGAAAATCATCGGCATCGACCTCGGCACCACCAACTCCTGCGTCTCCGTGATGGAAGGTGGCGATCCGGTGGTGGTCCCGAATGCGGAGGGTGGCCGGACAACTCCGTCTGTCGTCGCCTTCACCAAGGATGGCGAGCGCCTGGTGGGCCAGGTGGCCAAGCGCCAGGCCGTGACCAACCCCAAGAACACCATCTTCTCGATCAAGCGCTTCATGGGCCGTCGCATGAACGAAGTGACGGAAGAGATGAAGCTGGTTCCCTACAAGGTGACGGCCGGCCAGAACGGCCTGGCCTCCGTCGAAATCCAGGGCAAGACGTACACGCCGCCTGAAATTTCCGCCATGATCCTGCAGAAGATGAAGCAGACCGCGGAGGATTATCTCGGAACGAAGGTGGACCGGGCCGTGATCACCGTGCCCGCCTACTTCAACGACGCCCAGCGGCAGGCCACCAAGGATGCCGGCAAGATTGCCGGCCTCGAAGTGCTCCGCATCATCAACGAGCCCACCGCCGCTGCGCTGGCGTACGGCCTCGAGAAGAAGAAGGACGAGAAAATCGCCGTCTTCGACCTGGGCGGTGGCACTTACGACATCTCCATTCTCGAACTGGCCGAAGGCGTGTTCGAGGTGAAGAGCACCAACGGCGACACCCACCTTGGCGGCGACGACTTCGACCAGCGGGTGATTGACTGGCTGGTGGCGGAATTCAAGAAGGACCAGGGGATTGACCTCTCCAAGGATGCCATGGCGCTCCAGCGGCTCAAGGAAGCCGCCGAGAAGGCCAAGATGGAGCTGTCGAGCACCCAGCAGACCGACATCAACCTGCCGTTCATCACGGCCGACCAGTCCGGTCCCAAGCACCTCAACTACTCGCTGTCGCGGGCCAAGTTCGAGCAGCTCGTGGACGACCTGGTCAAGCGCACCATGGTGCCGATGGAGCAGGCGCTCAAGGACGCCGGCCTCAAGGCGTCGGACATCGACGAAGTGATCCTGGTGGGCGGCTCGACCCGCATCCCCAAGATCCAGGAAGTGGTGAAGAGCTTCTTCGGGAAGGAGCCCAACCGCTCGGTGAACCCCGACGAGGTCGTGGCGATCGGCGCGGCCATCCAGGGTGGTGTGCTGGGCGGCGAGGTGAAGGATGTGCTGCTGCTCGACGTGACACCGCTGTCGCTGGGGATCGAGACGCTGGGCAGCGTCACCACCGTGCTCATCCCGCGCAACACGACCATCCCGACCAAGAAGTCCGAGGTGTTCTCGACCGCCGAGGACAACCAGACCACGGTCGAGATCCACGTCCTCCAGGGCGAGCGCCCGATGGCCATCGACAACAAGACGATCGGCCGCTTCCAGCTCACTGGCATTCCGCCCGCACCGCGCGGCATGCCGCAGGTCGAGGTCACGTTCGACATCGACGCGAACGGCATCC
>DAIMFY010000199.1:0-3210 GCA_036724295.1 Gemmatimonadales bacterium
GAGCGTTGCGTAAGTGGCGACGTGTCGTGGCCAGTGCCGCCCGGGAAGCCGGCGGTGGCGTCGCAGCCATCGCTACCGCCCCGGTGGCGGGTACCGGTCTGATCTCGCCGGGCCCGCGCTATCAGCGAATGGCGGAGCGCTTCGGTCCGACCGCGCAGGAGGTGTGTAGGACATGAATCGTCGGAAATCGTTGGGGGTACGTGAAACGGATCGCGATGGTCAAGGTGACGGCCGATAACGTGAATGTGTCTTAGGTCGAGGGGCGGGATGCGTGCGTCATCATGGGTCGGACGTGTGGTCAGTCGGTGCGGCAGGCGGCGCGACGGGTGGCGTTGGATTCGCAAAGGCCCGGCAGCGGCGGGAGCGTGACGTGGCGGGACCGCCCCGCACCGGTGAGCTGCTGCAGACCACAACGAAGTCATGCGCGGGTTGACGGCGTTGTCGACCACGTTTGGCGGCTGATGATCTGAGACGAACGTTAGGCAGGAATGACGATCCCGGGTGGACACTCGGGGCGACTCTGATCCAGCGCGGCTGGCTCAACTCCGGCCGCGAGCTCTTCGGATAACTCATCGCTCGGACCCCGGGGCGGCGCTTCGACCGCTTGACGAATACAGAGGAACCTGGGATGTCGAGAGACTCTGTTAGGTGCACACGGCCTCGGCGGCGCCAAGGTTTAAGCGGACTGCAGCTTCGTGGCTGGTTGAGATCCTTTACGGCTTAGCGGCGGGCTGGCGGCCAAGACATCGCGCCGAGTTCTTTTGAGATAGCGCGTGCGGCGTCGCGGACGGCGTCGCTGGTTGTTCGGTCGACGGGCCAGTTCGCGGAGGGCACCACTAACCCGATGGCTCCCACTGGCGCGCCGGACACGTCGAAGACCGGCCCGGCGATCGCGCATTCACCAAGGACGGCCTCCTCCTGCTCTCGAGCGAGCCCCGTGGAGCCGATGTCAGCGAGCTCCTCCTTGAGCTCAACAGGGGAAGTGACAGTCTCACCAGTCATGCTCCGCAGGGCCGACGCCGCGAGCATGCGGGATGCGGCATCGTCGTCGAAAGCGAGGATGGCTTTGCCCAGGGCGCTTGCGTGGGCTGGGATAACGATGCCCACCTCGGGCATCTGTCGGCTGCCGTCCGGTCTGGGTTCGTGATGGATGATCACCACGTCATCGAGGAGTAGCACGCCGGTGCGTACGGAGTAACCGGTGCGGCGGGCGAGGTCTTCGGCCCAGGGGATGGCCTTGGATCGCAGCTCGAGCGTGTCGAGGTAGACATTGCCGAGCCGCAGCACCGCCGGGCCCAGCTGGTAGCGGCCGAAACCGTGCTCTTGCACGACCATGCCCTGGGCGACCAGGGTGCGGACGATGCCGTGAACGGTCGAGGGCGGCAGTTCGAGACGGCTGGCGAGTTCGGAGAGGGTCATGCGCCGGGCTCCCTGGAGCGCGAAAAGCACCCGGATCGCACGGTCGATCGACTGGATCACGTGTCCCTCCTTGCTCGGGTTCGGTCCGGCGCCAAAAGTTTCCGGATGTGTCTTGCATCATAGTGAACCATGTGTGTATGCTCCGAAGCACATTCGACATTATCGAATCTTCTTCAGAATTCAAGGAGGTAGGGCCATGCTGGATGAGAGTTCGCTGGCGCAGCGGTTGGCGGCTGAGTTCATCGGGACCGCGTTTCTGGTCTTCATCGGCGTGGGATCGGTCCCGGCCACGCTCATCGTCAACGGCGATGCGCCGTTCACGATGGCTGATCTGGGCATGATCTCATTGGCGTTCGGCACGGTCGTCGTGGCGACGGTTTACGCCTTGGGCCACATCGGCGGCAACCACATCAACCCTGCGGTGACGCTCGGGCTCGCCGTGTCGGGCAAGTTCCCCTGGCGGCAGGTGCCCGGATATGTCCTGGCGCAGGTGGCCGGTGCGGTCCTCGGGGCGGCGGCGATCATCGGCGTTCTGGGTAAGAAGGCCAGCGACGTGGGCCTCGGTGTCGCCAAGTACAGTTCCATCAGCTGGACCCAGGCGTTCACGGCCGAGTTCGTCGGCACCTTCATCCTCGTGTTCGTCATCTTCGGCGTGATCCACCGCAAGGCAGCTGCTGGTTTTGCTGGTCTCGCGATCGGCTTGGTCGTTTTCGCGGCCATCATTCCGGTGGCTCCCGCAACGGGGGCTTCAATCAACCCGGCTCGCACTTTCGGGCCGATGCTCGTCCAGCAGATCGCGGGCGGCCAGGTGGAGTGGAGCCAACTTCCCGTCTACGTCGTCGCGGAACTCCTCGCTGGCGTCGCCGCCGCGCTGCTGTACGGCGTGCTTGCCCGCACCCCGGCCGACCGGGCAATCTCTTCAGAAGGAATTGACCTTGCTGACCCCGAACCATCGAGCCAGCCGGGCGTGAACCATGAGCAGTCGAGCCGGCAGCCACTCTCGGCCTGACCCAATCACTCGACCCTACTAAGGAGACAACACCATGAAGAAGCTCATCAACGACCCGCAAGACGTCGTAGCCGAAGCACTGCAGGGGATCGAGGCGGCACATCCGGATCTTCGCGTCGACCACCAGCACAAGATCATCTACCGTGGGGACACGCCGCGACCCGACAAGGTGGGGATCATCTCAGGCGGAGGATCGGGTCATGAGCCGCTTCACGGCGGATTCGTGGGGCTGGGCATGCTGGATGCGGCCTGTGCGGGTGAGGTCTTCACCTCTCCCGTACCCGACCAGATGCTCGCCGCGACGAAGCTGGTTGACGGCGGCGCCGGTGTCCTGCATGTGGTCAAGAACTACACCGGCGACGTCATGAACTTCGACATGGCGGCCGAGCTGGCCGCGGCAACCGGTGCCCAGGTCCTCTCCGTGGTCACCGACGACGACGTCGCCGTCCAGGACAGCACCTGGACCGCTGGCCGGCGAGGCGTCGGGGTCACCGTGCTAGTGGAAAAGATCGCCGGCGCCGCAGCCGAACAGGGCAGGACCCTGGAGCAGGTGGCCGATATCGCCCGCCAGGTCAACGCGAATGGTCGAAGCATGGGCCTGGCGCTCTCCTCGTGCACCATTCCGGCAGCCGGCAAGCCCACCTTCGACCTTGGTGAAAACGAGATGGAGTTAGGAGTCGGCATCCACGGCGAGCCTGGCCGTCAACGCGTGCCACTGGCCACCGCACGGGAGATCGCTGAGATGCTCGTCGAACCCGTGCTAGCCGACCTGCCATTCACCA
>DAIMFY010000199.1:3310-4672 GCA_036724295.1 Gemmatimonadales bacterium
CGCCTGAACATGGACGAAACGGTGGGGACGGCAGCTCTGGACCGGTGGGTCCGAAGTTTCGCCCTGCTAGTCGCGGAGAACAAAGAACTACTGACCGACCTTGACGCCGCGATCGGCGACGGCGACCACGGCGCAAACATGGACCGCGGGATGCGGGCCGTCGTCGCCGCGCTCGACGACACCACACCGGCAACGGCTGCGGCACTGTTCAACAAGGTCGGCATGACTCTGGTCTCCACCGTTGGCGGCGCCAGCGGTCCCTTGTTCGGCACGTTCTTCCTCCGGGCCGGGACGTCCTTCGGTGACAATACGGAGATCTCATTGGCCCAGCTGGCGGCAGCGTTGCGCGCTGGCCTAGAAGGCATCGTTTCTCGCGGCAAGGCCGAAGCCGGGGACAAGACAATGTATGACGCGCTTGCGCCGGCGGTGAGCGCACTCGACACCGCTGTCTTAGAGGGTCTGGACAAGGCCGACGCGCTGAAGCTGGCCTTGGTCGCAGCGGAGAGCGGGCGCGACGCCACCACGCCAATGCTCGCGCGGAAAGGCCGGGCCAGTTACCTCGGCGAGCGAAGCGTCGGGCACCAGGACCCGGGCGCCACCACGGTTGCGCTGCTCATGGCCGCGGCGACGCAAGCATCGCTCTAATCCGGTGTACGACTCGCGGCAATGGTTCAGCGAAAGATGGCGAGGGAAGGCTGATGGCAACACCTGAACACGATGCGTCCAGATGCCTCGTCGGCATCGTCGTTGTCTCGCACAGCCGCGCCCTGGCCCGAGCCGCCGTCGCACTCGCCGCCGAGATGCTGCACGGCCGCCCGGTCCCGATCGCGGTGGCCGCAGGCCTGGACGAGGTAACCTTCGGCACTGACGCCGTCCGCATCAAAGAGGCGATCCAGGAGGTTGACAGCCCCGCCGGCGTCGTCGTGCTCATGGACCTCGGCAGCGCGGTTCTCAGCGCCGAACTGGCCCTCGATCTCATCGATGACCCAAAGGTGCGTGAGCGGGTCGTTCTGTCAGCGGCACCACTCATCGAAGGATTGATTGTCGCGGCCGTAGCTGCTGCCGGGGGAGCCGGCCGCAAGGAAGTCGCCGCCGAAGCCCACAGCGCACTTATGGGCAAAGACGCCCAACTGAGCAATCCGGAAGCCACGTCGCCGCCCACCCCGGTCGCTGCTGAACAGACCGATGTGGTGGCGGTGTTCACAATCGCCAACCGCCACGGACTGCACGCCCGGCCAGCCGCGCGCCTCGTCAGCGAGCTGCGCGGTCTAGACGCCTCGGTCCGGCTGCGCAATCTGACCACCGGAACCGGCCCAGTTCCAGCGGCGAGCCTCAGCCGGGTCGCAACGCTCGCTGCTCTGC
>DAIMFY010000200.1:0-4657 GCA_036724295.1 Gemmatimonadales bacterium
ATCCCGAGTGCGGCACCAGGTGACCGCTCTCCATGGAGAGGATGCGCTCGGCGCGTCCGGCGAGCTGCCGGTTATGAGTTACGACGACCAGAGCGGTCTCGAATTCACGCGCCAGCCGGGCGAAAAGCTCGTGCAGTTGCTCCGCATGATGGTAATCCAGGTTGCCGCTTGGTTCATCGGCCAGCACCAGCACCGGGTTCATGGCCAGGGCCCGTGCCACTGCCACCCGCTGCTGCTCGCCACCCGAGAGCTGCGCCGGCCGGTGGCTGAGCCGGGCGGCCAGCCCCATGGCCTCGAGCAGTGCGGCGGCCCGCTCCCGCGCCTCGCCCGGCTCGGAGCCACTGATGAGCATCGGCATCATCACGTTCTCCAGCGCCGAAAATTCCCGCAGCAGGTGATGAAACTGGAAGACGAATCCTATGCGACGGTTACGCAGCCCAGCAAGCTCCGGTTCGCTGAGGCGGTCGTAGGTGACGCCGTCGAGCGCCACGTGGCCCTCCGTGGGCGGATCGAGCGCGCCGAGGATCTGGAGCAGGGTGCTCTTCCCCGCACCGCTCGCGCCCACGATCGCCACGAACTCGCCGCGTGCCACGGCAAGGTCCACCCCTGACAGCACCTCGATGGGCTGGCCGTCGCCGCCCATGAAGACGCGGCGGATGCCGGTGGCTTCGAGGACCGCTGTCATTCGTGCCGGATGGCTTCGACCGGCGTGAGTCCCGCAGCCGAGCGCGAAGGATAGATCGTGGCCACCACCGCCAGCAGCACACTGGCCACGACCACGGTTACCACGTCGGAGAGCTGGGTACGGACCGGCAGGTGGTCGATGAAGTAGATGGATGGATCGATGTGGATCATGCCGGAGGAGTCCACGATATACGAGATGGCCAGGCCCAGCGCCAGCCCCACTGTGGTCCCGATCACGCCGATGATGGCACCCTGCAGCAGGAAGACCCGGCCGATCGCCGGCGCCGTCAGCCCCATGGCGCGAAGGATGCCGATCTCCCGCGTCTTGTCGGTCACTACCATCGTGAGCGACCCGACGATATTGAATGCTGCAACGATCATGATGAAGAAGATGATCAGTCCCATGGCGAGCTTCTCCAGCTGCAACGCACTGAAGAGGCTTGAATTCTGCGCCTGCCAGTCGAGTGCCCGGTAGGGGTACCTGAGTTTTTCCTCGAGGCGGTGCCCGACAGCCGGCGCTTCGTCGGGATTCTGCACGCGCACAGCGATGCTGGACACGGCGTCACCCAGGCCGGTGAATTTCTGCGCCGTGCCCAGCGACATCACCACGAACTGGTTGTCGTACTGGAACATTCCGGTATTGAACAGCCCGGTGACCTCGAAGCGCCAGAACCTTGGCGTCGCTACCCCGAGGGCGCGATTGACCTTGGCCGCGGTGGGCGGAATGAGCGTGATGACGTCGCCGGTGAAGGCGTTGATCCGGGACGCGAGCCGCTCGCCCAGCAGGATGCCGCCATCCACGCCGTCCACGGTTGTCCTGAAGCTCAGGTCACCCTTGACGATGGAAGCGGGGAGCGAGGTGACCGACCGCGTGCCTGTATCCGGATCCACCCCGAGGACGTTGACCGCCTCGGCGTAGTCGGCGCCCTTGGTTATGACCGTCTGCGAGATCACTTCCGGCGCCGCGGCAACCACCTCGGGGTCCTGGCGAATGATCCTGATGGCGTCTCGCCAGTCATCCACCCGGAGCCCGGCACCGTAGGTCAGGACCCGCAGGTGCGGACTGGCGATCAGGATCCGGTCGCGCAGGTCGTTCCGGAGGCCGTTCATGACACCGAGCACCACGATGAGCGCCATGACGCCGACGGTGACGCCACCGATGGAAATGAGCGTGTTCAGGGAGGCGCCGCGCCGGGAGCGCCTGCCCCGCAAGTAGCGGATCGCGATGCGCCGTTCCAGCGCCGAGGGCCAGCGGAAGAGCGCCAACGGCCCATAGCCGTTCACCCCTCCTCCGGCCGCATGGCGGGAAAGAGAATCACGTCGCGGATGGAGGCGGCTCCGGTCAGCATCATCACGAGACGGTCGATGCCCAGGCCGAGGCCGCCGGCCGGCGGCATGCCGTACTCCAGCGCGCGGATGTAGTCCTGGTCATAGGGCTGGGTCTCGTCATTCCCGGCATCGCGCTGGCGGACCTGGTCCTCGAAGCGTGCCCGCTGGTCGTCGGGATCGTTGAGCTCGCTGAAGGCATTGGCCCACTCCGTCCCGTTGACGATGAGCTCGAAACGCTCCACGAGGCGAGGGTCATCCCGGTGCTGCTTGGCGAGGGGCGAGAGCACCTTGGGATGGTCCATGACGAAGGTGGGCTGGACCAGCGTCTCCTCGACGTAGGACTTGAACAGCTCGTCCTGGAGCTTGGCACCGCTCCACTGCGCCGCGTCGGCGGCTGGCACGCCGCGGCGCTCGAGGGCGGCGCGCATGCTCGCATCGTCCGCCGTTCGCACGTCCACCCCAGCGCGCTCGAGCAGCACGTCAGGAAAGCGCACCCGTGCAAAGGGCGGCGTGAAGTCGAAGCTGACGCCATCCCGCTGCAGGACGGCGGTGCCACAGGTCTCCAGCACCACGCCCGCAACCAGCGCCTCGCAGAGCTCCAGCATGCCGTGGTAGTCGGTGTAGGCCTGGTAAAGCTCCAGCATGGTGAATTCGGGGTTGTGCGTGCGGTCCATGCCCTCGTTGCGGAAATCGTGACCGATTTCGTAAACACGCTCCAGCCCGCCCACGAGCAGCCGCTTGAGGTACAGCTCGTCGGCGATACGGAGGTAGAGTGGCATGTCGAGCGCGTTGTGGTGGGTGACGAACGGCCGGGCCGCCGCACCGCCATAAAGCGGCTGCAGCACCGGCGTCTCCACCTCGAGAAAGCCACGCGCGTCCAGGTGCCGGCGAATCCACGCGATGGCCCGCGCCCGGGTGCGGAAGACGGCACGCACATCCTGGCGCAATGCCAGGTCGGCGTAGCGCTGTCGGTATCGCACTTCGGGATCGGTGAGACCGCCGTGGACCACCTCGACACCGTCCACCACCTCGGTCTTCCCGCGCGGCAGGGGACGCAGCGCCTTGGTCAGCATGGTCACCGCGCCTGCGCGCACGGTCACCTCGCCGGTGCGGGTACGGAAGAGCCGGCCGCGCACGCCGACGTGGTCGTCGAGATCGAGGAGCTCGACCAGGGACCACGCGTCCGCCAGCTCGTCACGGCGCAGGTAGGCCTGGATGCGGCCCGAACCGTCCTCCAGATGGGCAAATGCCGTCTTGCCCTGTGAGCGCAACGAGACGATACGCCCGGCGACCGCCACCTCGGGACCATCGTCACCCATGGTGTCATCCCAGGCCGCCAGCGCCTCGGCCGCCGTATGGGTGCGGTCGAACCGGTACGCAAACGGAAGGATCCCCAGCGCGGCGATGGCGTCGCGCTTGGTACGGCGGTGCTCCTCGACATAGCTCCGGCGCTCGGTACCCTCGCTCACGCGGCGGTTCCCCCGAACTGCTTGAGGTAGGCCTGGATGAACGCCTCGAGATCGCCGTCCATGACGCGCTGCACGTCGCTCACCTTTACCTCGGTGCGGTGATCGTTGACCATGGTGTAGGGCTGGAAGACGTAGGAGCGGATCTGGTGCCCCCAGGAGATGTCGGTCTTGGTGGCCTCGACCACCGCCTTGGCCGCCTGCTGCTCCTCGAGCTTTCGCTGGTAGAGCGCGGCGCGCAGCATCTTCATGGCGGTGTCCTTGTTCTTGTGCTGGCTGCGCTCCTGCTGGCAGGACACGACGATGCCGGTGGGGATGTGGGTGAGCCGCACCGCGGACGAGGTCTTGTTGATGTGCTGCCCACCCGCCCCGGATGCACGGAAGACGTCCATCTTGATGTCTTCATCGCGCAGGTCCACCTCAATGGTGTCATCGATGTCGGGATAGACGAACACCGAGGCAAAGGAGGTGTGACGTCGCGCCTGGGAGTCGTAGGGCGAAATCCGCACCAGCCGATGCACGCCCTTCTCGGCCTTGAGGAACCCGTAGGCGTACTCGCCGGACACCTCGATGGTGGCCGACTTGATGCCGGCTTCTTCGCCCTCGATCATGTCGAGCACCCGGACGGTGAAGCCCTGGCGCTCGGCCCAGCGGACGTACATGCGCATGAGCATTTCGGCCCAGTCCTGCGACTCCGTCCCCCCGGCACCGGGGTGAATGGTCAGCAGCGCGTCCCGCATGTCGTCGGGGCCGCGCAGCATGGTCTTCAGCTCGAAGGCCTCGAGGCTCGACTCGAGACGCTGGACTTCGGCTTCCAGTTCCGCCGTCAGCCCCTCATCCGGTTCCGCTTCCAGCAAGTCGGCCATCTCGCGCACCGAGCTGATGCGACCGTCGAGGTCATCAAACGGCGTCACCCAGCCCTTGAGCTGCTTCACTTCCTGCACCATCTCGCGGGCCCGCTCCTGATTGCTCCAGAATGCGGGGTCGCCCTGCTGGGCTTCGATGTCCGCTATGCGCGCGCGCCGGGCATCGAGGTCAAAGAAAACCCCGGAGTTTGGCCAGGCGCGTGGCAAGGTCGTCGAGTCGCTCGGTCAGGTCAGCCATGCAGCTCTCCATGCGGGATAACAAGCGAGCCGCCCGTCCGCCCGGCGGCGGAGGAGCGGCTCCGGGTTTCCGAA
>DAIMFY010000201.1:0-4594 GCA_036724295.1 Gemmatimonadales bacterium
GCCTCGTACGCCAGCGTCCGTGTATCCGATTCCAGCGCGGCCTTGGCCGATGACATGCCACCGCCGTAGCCGGGAACCACCCGCTCGCCCGCCATGTAGGTGAGTGACAGGAACGAGCCACCCTGTCGCATCAGTGGCGCCAGCGTGCGCACCAGCGAGATGTTGCTGTAGGCGCTCACGCTCACCGCTTCGAGGTACCCCTTCCGGCTGGTGTCCACCAGCTGCTTCTTGACCTCGGGACCATTCGCCAGGCTGTGCACCACGATATCGAGCGCCTGCTCACCGAAATCGCTCCGCAGCCGATCGGCGAGTCCGGCGATGGTAAAGTCGCCCCGCTCGGCGTAGCGCTTGTTGCCGCGGATCTCCTCGGGCACGTCTTCCATTGCATCGAAGGCGGCATCGAGCGGATAGATCTGCTCGAACGCCATCTTCCGCCCATCGCCCAGCGTCATCGCCTCATCCATCTTGCCGCGCTCGAGCAGCTTTTCGAAGATGCCCATGGCCGGGGGCCAGGTGCCCACGCAGATGGAAGCACCCGCTTCCGCCAGCGACTTGGCAATGGCGAATCCGAAGCCACCATCATCAGCGACACCGGCGACAAGGGCACGCTTGCCTTCGAGATTGATGGGTAGCATTTAGGGATCAGGGGTTAGGGTTTGGGGGTTGGGGCTTGGGGCCTGGGGCTTGGGGCTTGGGACTTGACGCTGAAAGCTAAGGGTCTGATGCCGATTCCCTAACCCCCACGCCCCACGCCCCACGCCCCACGTCCCATGCCTCACGCCCTACTCCAACATTCCCCTCAGCACGCCGAGAGGCGTCTGCCGGGCCACGTCGAGCGCGGTCCAGAGGCCCACCAGCATGGTGACAAGGGCGGTAGCGACGACGAGCATGACCGCCGCGCCTACGGGGACGCTGAAGGGCACCTGGAAGATCCAGTGGCTGAGCGACCATGCAGCCGAGCCACCCAGGAGGAGCGCGGCGAGCCCCGCCACGACTCCGAGGGCTGCGTATTCCGCCAGCGCCACCAGTACCAGCTGGCGGCGGCTCGCGCCCAGCGTGCGCAGCAGGGCGGCCTCCCGCACTCGCTGAAACCGACTTGTCGCAATTGCTCCCACCAGTACCACGAGGCCCGTGACCAGGCTGAACAGCGCCATGAACCGGATGGCCAGCGTGACCTTGCCAAGCAGGGTGGCGATGGCGCCCTGGATCAGGGTGAGGTCAAGCGAGGTGACGTTGGGAAATCGCTCGGCGATGCGCCGGGACAGGATGCCGCGCGTCTCGGGACTCGGGATCCGCGCGAGGGTGACCCAGGTATGCGGCGCCGTCTCGAGCACGCCAGGCTGGAAGACGACGAAGAAGTTGGGCTCGAACCGCGCCCAGTCCACGGTGCGGATACTTGCCACGACGGTGGGGATCCTGGTGCCCTGTACGTCCCACACGATCGCGTCACCGACCGACACGCCCAGCTCAGCCGCCACGTCCTGTTCCACCGAGATGCGCGCGGTATCTCCAGCGGTCGCCGTCCACCAGCGTCCCGCCACCAGCTTCTCTGACCCGACCATCGTGTCCCGCCACGTGGAGCGATACTCCCGCCGCAGCGCCCAGCGCCCGTCCCGCAGGGTATCCGCCTGAAGCGTGGATACCGCGACGCCGCGGACCGAGGCGATTCGCATCGGCACGATGGCAACCGGTGATGACGTAGCGACACCGGCAGCCCGCAGCATGGAATCAGTACCCGCGAGCTGCGATGGCTGGATGTCGAAGAACACCATGTTGGCGTTGGCGGACGACGGCGACGACACATCGAGCGTGCGAAGCAGCGTATGCTGCACCAGCAGGACCGTCGCGAGGAGGAATGCGCCGAAGCCGATGGCCAGGATCACGGTGCTCGTCTGGTTCGAAGGCCGGCGGAGATTCAGGATGCCCTGCCGGGCGGAGAAGGGCAGGGCCGGCGCCAGGCGGCGCGCCACTCCCATGAGCAGGAGGGCCGCGAGACGCAGCATCGCCAGAACCACGAACACCGCGAGGGCGAAGATGATACCGGTGCGGAGACTCCGCGACTGCCAGACGGAGAGCAGGACGACGGTGAGCCCCAGCGCGGTGAGCGTGCCGATCCGCCACCAGTCGCGCCCGCCGCGGCGGGTGCTCGTGTCCTGGCGGAGCGCGGCCAGCGGCGGAACGCGTCGCACTTCCAGCAGCGGCAGGAGCGCAAACGCCGTTGCCACCCAGAGTCCCATGACCGTCCCGACCGCGGCGGCTCCCCACGAGGGACGAAAGACGACATCGACTGGCACGAAGTCGCCCAGCAGCGCCGGCAGGGCTTTCTGCACGAACAACCCGATCGCCGCTCCGGCAAGACTGCCAACCAGCGCAAGAAGGCCGGCCTGCACGAGATAGACGCCGACCATCTGGCTGGAGGTGGCACCGAGGCATCGCAGCATCGCCACCGACTGGAGCTTGCCGCGGATGTGCACGTGCACGGCGCTTGCCACGCCGAGCCCGCCCAGGAGAAGCGCGACCAGCGCCACGAGCGCGAGAAAATTGCCGAGGCGGGTCAGGGCGTTGTCGAGCCGCGCCTGGTCATCGGCCACGGTGTGAATGCGGACGCGCAGGTCCCTGAGGCGCGGTCGCCATCTTTCCGCGATGGACTGTGCATCGCCGCCCGGTGGCAGCTGGACAAAGACGGCGTGCTCCACTCGGGCACCAAAGCCCAGCAGCCCGGTGGCATCGAGATCGGCGCCCCGCATGAACGCCCGGGGACCAAACGCATTGCGAACGCCCACATCGCCCGGCACGGCGGCGATGGTGCCGATGACCTGGAGGTGTGTTTCTCCCACGGTGATGCTGTCGCCCAGGCGCACGCCGAGGGAGGTGAGGAGCGATGGATCCACGATGACGTGGCGACCGGCCTGGAGCTCGCTCCACGCGCTCGCGGGTGTGGTCTCGATGGTGCCATAAAAGGGCCAGCCCCCGGCGACCGCGCTCATCTGGGTAAGGCGAGCCGTTTCGCTGCCGCCGGCATACGCCATGGCGCTGAAGCTGGTGACATCCGACTCGGTGCCACCGATCGAATCGAGCGCGGCGCGGGCCTGATCCGGCAGCGGGCCCCGTGCTTCGAAGGAAAGGTCGGCGCCGAGGAGCTGCCGGGCCTGGGTCGCGATCGAATCGCGCAGGTTGGCGGTGAAGCCGTTGATTGCCACCAGCGCCGCGACGCCTGCCGTGACGCCCGCCGCGAGCAGGAACAGCCGCCGCCAGCCCGCGCGCGTGTCGCGCCGCGCCATGCGCAGGACGAACGAGGACGTCATGCGGCGCTGTCGCTCACGACCGCGCCATCCGAGAGGTGGACGATGCGCCGGGCCTGCCGGGCCAGGTCCTGGTCATGCGTCACGAGCACCAGCGTCGTGCCGTGGGCCTCGTTGAGCTCGCGCATGAGGGCAATGATCGTGGCGCCGGTGGCGAGGTCGAGATTGCCGGTCGGCTCGTCGGCGAAAAGGATCCTGGGTGTGTTGATGAAGGCGCGGGCGAGGGCGACCCGCTGCTGCTCACCGCCCGAGAGCTGGGCAGGGTAGTGGTGCTCTCGGCCACCGAGGCCGACGGACGCGAGGAGCTGCCGGGCGCGCGGTTGGTCCGAGCGTCCGAGCAGTTCGAGCGGCACCAGCACATTTTCCAGGGCGGTGAGCGTCGGCACCAGCTGGAACGACTGGAAGACGAAACCCACCCGCTCGCCCCGGAGGCGGGCGCGGCCATCTTCCGACAGCGTATCCAGTCGCACGCCGTCCAGCGTTACGTGGCCGCTGCTGGGCCGGTCGAGCCCGGCCAGCAGCCCCAGCAGCGTGGTCTTGCCGCTGCCGCTTGGTCCCACGATGGCCAGGAAGGCACCGGCCTCGACCGAGAGGGTGATATTCTTGAGGACAGTGAGCGGCTGCCCGCCCGACTGATAGTTCCTGCTGAGGTCTTCACAGCTGATCATCGTCAACCCTGGAGTTCCGGAATCCTGCAAAGATACCTGACCATGACGCTGGTGCTGCTGGCCGCTGCGTGCGGCGAGCGGCCGCCTGCCGCCGCTAATACTGACAGGACTCCAGCCGATTCCACCGATGCGCGTCCGGTCATCGTCTTCCTCGGAACCAGCCTGACGGCGGGGCTGGGGCTGGATCCATCGCAGGCGTATCCTGCGCTGATCCAGCAGAAGCTCGATTCGGCCGGGCTGGACTATCGGGTGGTCAATGCTGGCGTCAGCGGTGAGACGTCGTCGGATGCGCGGGCCCGGATTGCCTGGCTGCTGCGGATGAACCCGGCGGTGCTCGTGGTGGAGACCGGTGCCAATGACGGGCTGCGCGGGCTTGGTGTGGACGCACTGCGAGCCAACCTCGACAGCATCCTCACGATCGCCGCACGTCACCAGCCGCCACCCCGGCTTGTGGTCATCGGGATGCAGGCGCCGCCCAACCTGGGCCAGCGCTACACGAGTGCCTTTGGTGCGGTGTTCCCGGAGGAGGCAGGAAGACATGATGCGGCATTGGTGCCGTTCCTGCTGCAAGGCGTCGGCGGCGTGGACTCGCTCAATCAGGGAGACGGCATACATCCGACGGCG
>DAIMFY010000202.1:0-4571 GCA_036724295.1 Gemmatimonadales bacterium
GCTCAGCGCCAGGCTCTCAGCACTGCGCCTCTCGAGTCCCGCGTCGACTGTTGACCGTTGACCGTCGACCGTTGACGCCCGCTGCACCGGAACGGTCGCGCCGATCAGCAGCGCCGCACCGGCCAGTGCGAAGGCGTAGGACGCGCTTTGCGCGCGCGTCGGGCCGCGGCGGCGAAGCTCGGGATTCAGGATGGCAAGCATGCGTCCCTCGAATTCCTTCCGGTGCGCCATGGCGAGCGCCACCGATGGGGTGTTGTGGTCGCGTACACAGGTGACAATATCCAGGAGGTGCTCGGCGTAGTCGCTCGGCCTCGCACCGAAGGTGAGCGCAAGGTCGTCGCAGGCCTGCTCGCTCTCGGCGCGGAGCCGCCGTGCCGCGGTCCACACAAGCGGATGGAACCAGTAGATCGCGCACGCGATGCGGCCGAGGGTGTGACCGATCAGGTCGCGCCGGCGCACATGGCCGAGCTCGTGCACCAGCACGGCGCTCCGGCGACCAGCGGTCCAGTCATGGCTCTCCGCCGGAAGGACGATGGTCGGCGTCACCAGCCCGGCAGCGAACGGCATCTTCACGTCGTCGCTTCGCAACAGTCGCGGTGCGGCATCGAGTCCCAGCCGGTCGGCGATCTCGTAGAGCGGTGTCTGCCAGCGGGCATCATCGAGCGGCTGCGCACGCCGGACGATGCGGCGAACGGCAATCGCACCGGCGAGAAGGCGGATGGCGAGGACGGAGGCGACCAGGGCCCATAACAGGGCGAGCACGACGGGCAGGGCGGGCAGGGCGGACGAGACGGACGGGGCGGACGAGACGGACGAGACGGACGGGGCGGACGAGACGGACGAGACGGACGGGGCGGTAAGCGGAACGGTCCTGTCCGCCCTGTCCGCCCTGTCCGCCCTGACAACCTGTGGAAGCACCGCCACCTCCAGCGGGGCCCACGCAGCCACGGCCGGCAGGACGAGCAGTGCACCCAGCGAGAGCAGCCAGACGAGATGGCGCGATCCCGCTGATGCGCGCTGCATGGCCAGCGTCGCGCAGAGCGCGATGAGCAGGACGCAGGTGATCTTCAGCAGGATCACGAGAATGGAGAGTGCCATCGTTCCCCCTATTTCTCACTCAGGCGTGCACGACGGATCTTCTGGCGGAGCCGCTCGATTTCAGCAGCGTCCATGTCGGCGTCGGACATCCGGAGGAGCGCCGTGACTGCCTGCTCCGGCGAGCCCGAGAAGTAGGTGCGGACCACGTGGGCCAGCACGTCGTCACCCGCCTTTTCGGTGGGACGAGCGGGGTAGTAGACGTACCGGGGGCCGTCCTCTCGATGGCTGATGAGCGCCTTTTCACCCAGGATGCGGAGAATGGACCGCACCGCGGAGTAGGTGGGCGGGTCGGGGAGCGCCTGCATGATCTCGGCGACGGTGGACTCGCCCCGCCGGTGCAGGATGTCCATGACCTGCCGCTCACGGCGGCTCAGGTCCTCTGTGGGTGGGCGCTTCGGCATGGGCCTGGAGCTCCTGGAGACAGGTTCGCGGCCCTCACCAGCGCCGCAGCTGTGCTGATATTTCAACACATACCGGAATTTGTCAAGAGGGGCGGGGTGGGGAGAACCAATTTGGGGGCCGGGACGTACTCTTAGGGGTTAGGGTTTGGGGATTGGGGCAAGGGACGCGACCCCAAGGCACGTCATTGCGAGGAGGGGGCAATGCCCCCGACGAAGCAATCGGGTGGCCTGCGGACCTTTCTCAAGCGACCCGATTGCGTCGGGCGCTGCGCGCGCTCGCAATGACGCGCGCGCATAGCACACCACGGAGAAACCATGCTCAAGCAAACCGCCACCATCCTGCTCAGCGCTGGCCTGCTGCTCCAGGCCTGCCAGGCGCGAGGCCAGGCGCCGCCAGAGAATGAAAAGACCGTGGCAACCCGGAGCAGTTCCAAGCCCAGCGACGCCGAGCTGCGACAGCGGCTTACGCCATTGCAATATCAGGTCACCCAGCACGAAGCCACCGAGCGGCCTTTCCACAACGAGTACTGGAACAACCACGAGGCGGGGATCTACGTGGATATCGTCTCGGGTGAGCCACTCTTCAGCTCGCTGGACAAGTTCAACTCCGGCACCGGCTGGCCGAGCTTCACCAAGCCGCTGGAGCCGGGCAATATCAGGGTGAGGAAAGACCATCGCCTGCTCGTGGAGCGCACCGAGGTCCGGTCGGCCCATGCTGATTCGCACCTGGGACATATCTTCAACGACGGCCCCGCACCCACCGGTCTCCGCTACTGCATGAACTCGGCGGCGATGCGCTTCATTCCGGCGGACAGTCTCAAGGCGGAAGGATACGGGAAGTACGCGGTGCTGTTCACGAAGGCAAAGGGGAAGCCATGACAGGATGGGCGAGATGGGCAGGATGGGCGGGGCGGGCTGGTTTGGCCGGGATAGCGACGATGGTGATCGCTGCTGGCGCCTCAGCGCATAGCGCAGAGCGCACAGCGGCTGGCGCGGAGCTGCCGGCGCCCACGGCCGATTCCGCCGTCGCCGTCTTCTCCGGCGGGTGCTTCTGGGGTGTGCAGGCGGTGTTCGAGCATGTGAAGGGCGTGGCTCGCGCCGAGTCGGGGTACACAGGCGGCAAGGCGGCGGACGCGAACTATGAAACGGTGAGCACTGGACGCACCGGCCACGCCGAATCGGTGCGGGTGGAGTATGATCCGTCAATGGTGAGTTATCAGCAGCTTCTCGACGTGTTCTTCAGCGTGGCGCATGATCCAACCGAGCTCAACCGCCAGGGACCGGATCATGGCACGCAGTATCGCTCCGCCATCTGGTACGCCACGCCGGCACAGCGCGCGGTGGCGGTTGAGTACATTGCCCGGCTCAACCGGAGCGGCACGCTCGATGGTCCCGTAGTGACGACGGTCAAGCCGCTTGACGGCTTCTATCCGGCCGAGGATTATCACCAGGATTATTACGTGAAGCATCCGGAATCCGCCTACATTGTGTATAACGATGTACCCAAGGTGGAAGCGCTGCAGCGCCAGTTTCCTTCGCTCTGGCGCGAGAATGCGGTCTTGAGTAGTACGTCATAAGTCATACGACATACGACCCGCGACATACGACATTCCCATGTTCTGGATCGTCCTGATCACCGCCGCTGCGACCCTGTTCCTGGTCGTGGCGGCGATGAATTTTGCCATACCGGAAAAGCGGCTGGAGCGGCGGACGCCGCACCTGTATGGCATTGCGGATCCGCAATGCCGGCGTGAGATGTCGGTGCTGCTGGGCCCATCCATCGTGGCCGGCAACCGGGTCGTGGCATTGCAGAATGGCGACGAGATCTTCCCGGCCATGCTGGAGGCCATCCGATCCGCCCGCGTCTCGGTGACCTTCGAGACGTACATCTACTGGTCTGGAGACATCGGCGAGGCATTCACCGAGGCGCTGTCCGAGCGGGCCCGGGCGGGCATCCCGGTCCATGTGACGGTGGACTGGCTGGGCAGCATCAAGATGGATCACGAGCTGCTGGAACGGATGGAAGAAGCCGGCGTCAGGGTCAAGCGCTATCGCCCGCTGCACTGGTACAACCTGAGCCGCATGAACAACCGGACGCATCGGAAGCTGCTGGTGGTGGACGGGAGGACCGGCTTCACCGGCGGCGTCGGGATCGCCGACCAGTGGCAGGGACGGGCGACCGATCCCGATCATTGGCGCGACTCGCACTTCCGGATCGAGGGGCCGGCCGTGGCCCAGCTGCAGGCGGCCTTCAACGACAACTGGATCAAGATCACGGGCGAGGTCCTGAACGGCGCGACCTATTTCCCGCCGCTCGAGCGAGCCGGCGACATCGATGCGCACCTGTTCATTGCCTCGCCGGCGGGGGGCAGCGAGAGCATGCACCTCATGTACCTCCTGGCGGTCGCCGCCGCTGAGCACAGCATCGATCTCGCGGCGTCCTATTTCGTGCCGGATGACCTGCTGAGCCGGGCCATGATCGCCGCGCGGAAGCGCGGCGTGCGGGTGCGGATCCTCGTGCCTGGGCCATATATCGATTCGGCGACGGTGCGGATTGCGTCCAAGGCAGAGTGGGGCGACCTGCTTGCAGCGGGCGCGGAGATCCATGTCTACCAGCCGACGATGCTGCACACCAAGATGCTCGTCATCGACCAGGAGCTGGTGTCGGTCGGGTCCACCAATTTCGACCCGCGCTCGTTCCGGCTCAACGACGAGGCGAGTCTCAACATCTATGATGTCGCCTTTGCAGCCGACATGATCAAGGTATTCGAGGCAGACCTCCAGCGCGCCACGCCCTACACCCTGGACATGTGGAGACGCCGTCCACTTCGCGAACGTCTGGAGGAGAAGATTGTGCGACCGATCAGGGCCTTGCTCTAGCCAGGAACACGGAATGCCCATGCCGCAACTGAAGTTCGAGACGAGCCGCCTCACAGGCGAGCCGCTCGAGTCGCGCCACTATGGCGAGATCTTCCGCATGCACCAGGACGCGCGGGTCATGGCGACACTGGGCGGGATGCGGGGCGAGGCGGAGTCGCGCGCCTATCTCGAGTTCAACCTGGCGCACTGGCG
>DAIMFY010000203.1:0-4559 GCA_036724295.1 Gemmatimonadales bacterium
CCAAGTCCAAAGCCAATGACTTCGCCATCCTTCTCTGCCATGCCAACCAGCTCGGGCATCACCACCGGCCGGAACTGTGCCGCGAGGTGATCGATCTCGGCTTCGGTCATCGGCACGAAGCCCCAGTTCTTTTCCCACGCAGCGTTGTAAATCCGCTTGATGGCCTCGACCTCGTCATCGAACCGCTTGAGGTTGAGTGGCCGCACGGTAATCCCCATGCGCTCCCGCATGATTCCCACCGCACGAGTGAGGCGTTCCGGCGCATCGCGGCGCTGCTGCAGCGTCGGATCGCCGCCCTGGTATACCAGCAGGTTCTTGGCGTTCGAGAAGCCTGCATGCTCGACCAGCGCCTGGTAGTACGGCGGGTTATGCGGCATCATCAGCGCGGGCGGCGTATCAAAACCGTCCACCAGAAGTCCGCATTCGTCGTTCACGGAGAAGGAAGCAGGGCCGCGCATGGTGTCGAAGCCGCGGGCTCCAAGCCAGGCAGCTGCCTGCTCGAAGAGTGCGTCGGCTGTCTCCTGCCGGTTCTCGCACTCGAAGAACCCGAAGAATCCGACCCGGTCCCCATGGGTCTCGTTGTGCAGCCGGTTGGAGATGGCGGCGATGCGGCCGACTACTGCGCCATCGCGCTCGGCCACGAAGTAGGCGGCTTCGGCGTGCTGGAAGAACGGATTCTTCTGGCGATCGAGGAGGAGGGCCACATCCCGACGCAACGGCGGGACCCAGAGGGGGTCCCGCTTGTGCAGCCGATAGGGAAGGTCAATGAAACGCTTGAGATCCCGGGCGCCCTGGACTTCGCGAACGACCATGGGGCTCAGACGACCCCCAGCTCCCGGCCGATGCTGGCGAACTGCTCGAGGCAGAAATCGATCTGCTCAAACGTGTGCGTTGCCATCACGCTGGTGCGGAGCCTGCACTGGGTGGGCTGCACCGCCGGCGGCATGACGGGGTTGGTGAAGACCCCGACATCGAACAGTCGTCGCCACATGACGAACGTGGTTTCCATTGGGCCGATGACCACTGGAACGATGGGCGTCTCGGTGTGGCCGATATCGAAGCCCAGCGAACGGAAACCGTCCTGGAGCCGGCGGGCGTTGGCCCAGAGCGCATCACGCCGCTCCGGCTCACGCTGGATCACCTCGAGCGCGGCCAGCACGCCGGCGGTGTTGGCCGGCGGGAGCGAAGCGGTGAAGATGAGGGGCCGGCTGTGGTGGCGGATGAAATGAATGACCTGCTCGGAGCCGGCGACGAATCCGCCGATCGAGGCAAGCGACTTGGAGAAGGTACCGGCGATGATGTCGACTTCGTCGGTCATGCCAAAATGAGCCGCGGTGCCATCGCCATTGGGGCCCAGCACGCCCAGGGCGTGGGCGTCGTCGACCGCCACAGCGGCACCGTACTTCCGGCCCGCACGCACCAGGCCCGGGACGTCGGCGATGTCGCCTTCCATGGAGTACACGCCGTCCACCACGATCAGCGAGCCCCTGTTCCCCGCGCGCTCGAGCTTGCGCTCGAGGCCGGGCAGGTCACCGTGGTTGAAGCGCTCGGTCTCGCCGAACGACATCTTGGCACCATCAACGATGGAGGCGTGATCGAGCTTGTCGAGGAACACCATTTCGCCACGGCCGACCAGCGCGCTGATCAGGCCGAGGTTGGCATTGTAGCCGGTGGAGAAGACGAGGCAGTCTTCCTTGTTGAGGAATTGCGCCAGTGCTTCTTCAAGCTGGCCATGCAGGTCCAGCGTGCCATTGAGGAAACGACTGCCGGTGCAACCGGAGCCGTAGCGCTGCAGGGCACGATGGGCTGCTTCCAGGACCAGGGGGTGGTGGGTGAGCCCCAGGTAATTGTTGGAGCCCAGCATGATCCGCTTCTTGCCCTCGATCGTAACGACCGTGTCCTCGGACTCCGAGATGGGCTTGAAGTACGGATAGAGCCCGGCCGCCTGGATTTCGCGCGCCTTGGTGAACTGCCGGCACTTGTCGAAGAGCGCAATATGCTGAAGCGTCTGCGTATCCACGTTGCCTCGGCCGAAGAAAAGTGTGAGGATCGCCGCGACCCCACTTCGCCTGATACAGAACGGTTCAAAGTACAAGATTGACCCCGGCAGGACAAGCGACTGCACTCCGAACCGCCACTGTCAATATTCTGGTCGTCAATCCTGTAAGGCCCCAACTGGCAATGGCTTGCAGCCCGGACGGGGGTCAGCCGACCTCCCCGAAGCCAGTTTCTCGGCTCGCAGGGTCGGTGCCGGCCGGTGAAGCGGTTGCGGAGCTTCCGTAGTGCTTCGGATTTCCGGCCCCGGCCGTGGTTTCTACTCTTCTTCCGTGAAACGCTCCTTTCCCGCCGCCAGACCGCGGCGGCTCCGTGCCTCGTCCGGCATCCGCAGTCTCGTCCGCGAGAATCGCCTCGACCCGTCCCAGTTCATCCTGCCGCTGTTCATCCGTCATGGCAGCGACCGCCGGCAGGAGGTGGCGTCGATGCCTGGCGTCTTCCAGTTGTCGGCAGACGAACAGCTTCTCAGCGTGGTCCGCGAAGCGGCGCGCGTCGGTGTGGGAGCTGTGCTGCTGTTCGGAATCCCGGCCGCCAAGGATGAGGCGGGCTCCGAGAACTGGGCTGACGACGGCATTGTCCAGCAGGCGCTTCGGCTGCTGCGAAGCACATTCCCGGAACTGGTGCTCATTACCGACGTCTGCTGCTGCGAATACACCAGCCACGGGCATTGCGGCGTCCACACCGATGGCAGCGTGGACAATGACGCGACGCTCGAGGTGCTTGGCCGGGTGGCGGTAAGCCATGCCCGCGCCGGCGCCGATCTCGTGGCGCCCAGCGGCATGATGGACGGCATGGTGGGCGCCATCCGGTCGGCGCTCGACGCCGCCGGGAAGCAGGACCGCGGCATCCTGAGCTACGCGGTGAAGTACGCGAGCGCCTTCTACGGCCCCTTTCGCGAGGCGGCTGGAAGTGCGCCGTCCTTCGGCGACAGGCGGCAGTACCAGATGGACCCGGGCAATCGGCGCGAAGCGATGGCGGAGGCGGAGCTCGACGTTGCTGAAGGCGCCGACATGCTGATGGTGAAGCCGGCGCTGGCGTACCTCGACGTGCTGCACGCGCTGCGTGGACGCACCGACCTGCCGCTCGTCGCATACAGTGTGAGCGGCGAGTTCGCCATGATCAAGGCGGCGGCTCGCGCCGGATGGATCGACGAGCGGCGTGTTGTGCTCGAATCGCTGCTCGGCATGCGCCGGGCGGGAGCCGACGCCATCATCACATACCATGCGGCCGAGGCCGCCCGATGGCTGGCCGAGTCCCCGTGAGCGGGCCAGCCGCACTTGCGACACGCAATGACGGTCTGGTGGCGCGGGCTCGCCGGGCGATGCCCGGCGGGGTGAGTAGTCCGGTGCGCGCCTTCAACGCTGTCGGTGGCAAGCCTCGATTCATCGAGCGAGGGGCGGGCGCCTGGATCATCGACGCCGACGGCAACACGCTGCTGGACCTGGTGCTGTCGTGGGGACCCCTCGTCGTCGGTCATGCGCATCCGCGGGTCGTGGAAGCCGCCGCCGCGGCGATGGAGCGTGGCTCGTCGTTCGGGGCATCGTGCGAACTGGAGGTGCGGCTCGCCGAGCAGATCATCGCCGCCTTGCCGGCCGTGGAGATGGTGCGGTTCGTGAGTTCGGGCACCGAGGCGGTGATGAGCGCCGTGCGGCTGGCTCGTGCCGCGACCGGCCGGCCAGGGATCGTGAAGTTCGAGGGGTGCTATCATGGCCATTCGGACGCCCTGCTCGCCGCCGCGGGTTCGGGCGTCGCGACGCTGTCGCTTCCCGACTCCCCGGGTGTTTTGCCTGCGGCCATCGCCGACACTCATCTCGCGCCGTACAACGACCTCGACGCCGTCACGACGCTTCTTCACGCATTCGGCGGCCAGATCGCGGCGGTCCTGGTCGAGCCCGTCGCCGGCAACATGGGCGTCGTGCCTCCTGCGCCCGGATTCCTCGACGGGCTTCGCCGGCTGACTCGCGAGCACGGTGCCCTGCTCATATTCGACGAAGTGATGACCGGCTGGCGCGTACATCCTGGTGGCGCGCAAGGCCTTTTCGGCGTGGAGCCCGATCTCACCACGCTGGGCAAGGTGATGGGGGGCGGCTTTCCGGCAGCCGCTTACGGCGGCAGCCGCGAGCTGATGGAGCTCGTCGCGCCGGAGGGCAGTGTCTATCAGGCGGGTACGCTTTCGGGCAACCCGGTGGCAATGGCAGCCGGCCTCGCCACGCTGGAGCTCATAGTTGAGCCCGGAGCGTGGTCCCGCGCTGAGGCCTGGGCGGCTGAGGCCGCGGCGGTAGTGGAACATGCGGCGGCCCGCAGCGGTGTCGCGCTCACCGTACAGCGCGTCGGCACCATGTTCACGCCGTTCTTCACCGAGACGACAGTCCGGAACTTCAGCGACGCACGCCGCGCGGACCAGGTGGCATTCGCCAGGTTCTTTCACGCCATGCTCGATGCCGGCGTTTACCTGCCTCCCTCCCCGCTCGAGGCAAGTTTCTCGTCGATAGTGCACGATGATG
>DAIMFY010000204.1:0-4553 GCA_036724295.1 Gemmatimonadales bacterium
CCGGATCATTCGGGCCCAGCTGCATGGCGCGTTCAGTAAATTCGGTGCTCTTCGCGGGATCGCGCGCAATGCCGTTGTAATACATCGCCGCGGCCGCCGCGGCCGCGGCATTGTCGGGTCCAAGCCGGAGGGCGTGGTCCACAGCTTCTCCAGACCGGCGCGCCACGGCGGGATCGCGAGCGCCGTTGCTGTAGAGCCGGGCAGCGGCCGTCGCGAGCCCGGCCCAGGCGTCGGCGAACCCGGAATCGAGCGCCACCGCCTGCTCGAAGTTGTCCATGGCCTGCCGCAGGCTCACGGGATCGCCCCCGGTTATGGCGCGACCCTTGAGGTAAGCATCCCACGCGGCCGGATTTTCGGTGGGGCGCTTGCCGAGGTCGGCCGACTCCTTGGCGCCGAGCTGGGCACCGAGCGCCCCGGCCACGCGGGTGGCCACCTGCCCCTGCACCGCGAACACGTCGGTCAGGTCGGCGTCAAAGGTCTGCTGCCAGTCGGTGGATCCGGTTTTCCCGTTCACGAGTTCCGCCACCAGCTGCAGGCGACGCGAAGCGGGATCAGCCCCGCTGGCCCAACGGACCCGCCCCATCAGCAGGTATTGCGCGCCAAGCTCCGTGGCAATTTGCGTCGGCGGCAGCCGCGAGCCGCGGTACTGTGACGAGCTCGCGTTGGCGATCACCGTGAGGCCGTTCACCTGCGACAGCTTGCCGCGCACTTCGTCGGTGATGCCGTCCACGACGTAGTTGTTGGCGCTGTCGCCCTGGTTCTGGAAGGGCAGCACCGCGACATGGGTGACGCCACTCGGAGCGACCGCCGATTGTGGCCGACGCAGGAAGAAGACAGCCGCCGCGATGGCGACAACCACGACGGCAGCCGGGATGAGCCAGCGACGGGCGGACGAGGCGGACGAGGCGGACCGGATGGACGGGCCGGATGAGCGGAATGCGCCCGTCTCCACCGTGGCCAGTGAATCGGCCAGGTCAGTGGCGGTCGGGTACCGGTCCGCCGCGCTACGGGAGAGCGACTTGCCGACAACATCCTCCAGCCCCGCCGGGAGCCCCTCGCGGGTCGCGGCGAGCGGCCGGGGGCGCTCGGTGAGGCTCCGGGCCACCACCGCCTGCGGGCTGCGTCCGGTGAAGGGCGGCTCGCCGGTCAGCATCTCGTAGAGCACCGCACCCAGCGCGTAGATATCGGTCCGGGCATCCACGGTCTTGTCGCCGGTCGACTGCTCGGGGCTCATGTACTGCGGCGTCCCGATGGCCAGGCCCGTCTTCGTAATGGCCTCGCCCTCGGCGTCGAGCGCCCGGGCAATGCCGAAGTCGGCGACGAGTGCGTGGCCCTCGTGGAGCAGGATGTTGGCCGGCTTGATATCGCGGTGGATGATGCCGCGTTTGTGGGCATACGCCAGCGCTTCGGCCACCTCTCGCCCAATCCTGAGCGCCACCGGCACCGGCAGCTCGCCCTCGCGCGTAAGCCGCGCGGCCAGCGATTCTCCGTCCACAAACGGCATCACGTAATAGAGAATGCCGTCGGCCTCGCCCGAGTCGTACATCGGGAGGATGTTGGGATGGTTGAGCTGGGCCGCGATCTCCACTTCCCTGAGGAAGCGGTCGCTGCCGAGCGTGGCGGCGAGCTCAGGCCGCATCACCTTCACGGCCACTTGGCGCTTGTGCTTGAGGTCCTCGGCCAGGTAGACCGTCGCCATCCCGCCCTCGCCGATCACCCGTTCGATCCGGTAGCGACTGGCCAGCACCCGGGTCACCTTGGCGACTTCGAACTCGCCGGTCGGCATGGTGCGGGGCGGCACCCCCGGCTCCGTGGGTGTCGCCTTGCCGCACTGCATGCAGAACTGCGCCTCATCGGGCAGACTGGTATGGCAGGACGGACAGGTGCGGGCCGTAGGCATGGAGATCCGGTTGTGGGGTGAAGACGGAATATAGTCGTACGTCATAAGTCGTATGACCTACGACGTACGACTTACGACTCTCCTGCCACCATCCGCTCGAACCTCGCATTCCCCTTGAGCGAGGCGAAGGTCGGATCAATCGTGATCCACTTGCGGCTGAAGATGGACGGCACGGTGAAAAGTGTATCGAGCTGATTCATGGCCTCGTCCGGCTTGCCCAGCACCAGGTAGATCCGCGCCATCTGAAACCGATTATAGGTCATGACATTGCTGGCTGCCGCCACCGGAGCCGAAAGCGCGCGGCGGCCCTCGGCAATCGCGTCGTCGCCGCGGCCGGCGTATGCCAGCATCAAGGCGTACAGCATGCGAGGCGCGGGGTCGTCGGGCACGGCATTGGTCTGGGCGCGAGACAAGACAAGCGCCGAGTCAGCAAACGCCCGCGCCAGGTCCCTCCGCCCTCGCAGCCAGTTGGTCGTGGCGAGTGTCTGGCCCCACCATGCGTGGTCGCCATCGAACGCCGACGGTGTCAGGCGGTAGATGACCGCTTGCGTAGTTGAGTCCAGCACCCAGCTCAGCTCGTTGAAGCCGGCGAAGTACGCCGCCACGACTGGCGGCGAGAATTCGGCGACGGCTCGCCGCGCGGCATCGCGCGCTCCAGCAAGATCACCGACGGAACTGCGCACGATCGCCAAGCTGTGATAAGAGCTGAGATCCCCGGGTGTGATGGCGATGGCTGCCTCAATGGCTTCCGTGGCCTCCCGAGCCCGGCCCAGCCGCTCATAGCCATCAGACAGCGCCGAGAGCGCCGCTGTGGAACGCGGATCGAGTTCGCGAACCTTCTCGAGGCGGGCAACGCTCTGGGCGATGTTGCCGAGTGATGCGTCGTACGCTGCCGCGGTGCGGAGGATCTCGGGATCATTGGGCGAGAGGCGGAGCGCCGTTTCGATGAATCGCGCACCCCTGGTCGGATCGTTGGCCAACGTGGAGTAATACCTTGCGGCGGCGGCGTAGCCAGCCGCATCCTCCGGTGCCACGGCCATGGCCCGATTCGCTGACTCGAGCGAGCGCGCCAGCGCCCCCGGATCACGCGATCCATTGAAATAGAGAATGCCCTCGCTCCGCGACAGCCCGGCCCAGGCCTCGGCGAAGGTCGAATCGAGCGCCACGGCCTGCTCGTAGTTGGCCACTTGCAGCCGCAGGGCGGCGGGGTCGTTTCCAGTCACCGCCCGGGCGCGCAGGTAGGCATCCCACGCTGCCGGATTCCGGGTTGGCCGTTTGGCCAGGTCCTCGGTTTCCTTGGCGCCGAGTTCGGTCCCGAGTGCTCCAGCCACCCGTTGTGCCATCTGGGACTGGATGGCGAACACGTCGGTCAGGTCCGCATCGAAGGTCTGCTGCCAGGTGGTGGCGCCGGTCTCCCCATTCTCCAATTCGGCGACGACCTGCACCCGTTTGGACGCGGCCGTGGCGCCTGGCGCCCAACGCACCCGGCCCACCAGGAGATATTGCGCCCCCAGTTCACCGGCGATTTCCCGCGGCGTCTTGGTGGAGCCGCGGTATTGCGAGGAGCTGCCGGATGCGATCACGGCGAGCCCGCTCACCTGGGAGAGCTTGCCGCGCACCTCATCGGTGATGCCGTCCACGATGTAGTTGTTGGCGCTGTCACCCTGATTCTGAAATGGCAGCACGGCGACGTGGGTCACCCTGGCGCTCCTGGCCGATGCCGGTGAGCGCCGGGCGCTGACTGCACCCGCCATTACGGCCCAGGCGAGCACCGCGCCGATCCCGCCCAGCCCCGCATTCCGCCAGGTGAGATGTGCCCCAAGCCCCGACGGACCAGCACCACTCCGCCGATCCTTCTCGGCGCGAGCGGTGAGCACCAGTATCGCGCCGCCGAAAGCCGCCAGCGCGATCGCCACCCAGAGCGCCCACGCCGGCAGCCCCCAGCGCCCAGCCATGAATACCACCGCTCCCAACGCGAGCAGGGCGACGATACCCAGGGCGATCCAGAGCGCCGGGGATGAGGCCGCGTCGGCCTGCGCCGGGGTGGCCCGGGAGAACGGGATGGACGCATGCGACCCGCTCATCTCCAGCCTGGCCAGGGACTCCGCCAGCGCCATGGCCGACTCGTAGCGGTCGGCTGCACTTCGCGCCAGTGACTTCCCTACTGTTTCCTCCAGACCGGTCGGCAGACCCTCTCGTGTCGCGGCAAGCGGCCGGGGGCGCTCGGTGAGACTCCGGGCCACGATGGCCTGGGAGGTACGTCCGGTAAAGGGCGGCTCGCCCGTGATCATCTCATAGAGCACGGCACCGAGCGCATAGATATCGGTGCGGGCGTCCACGGCCTTGTCACCGGTCGACTGTTCAGGACTCATGTACTGCGGCGTACCGATGGCCAGGCCCGTCTTCGTAATGGCCTCGCCCTCGGCGTCGAGCGCCCGGGCAATCCCGAAATCCGCCACCAGGGCATGGCCTTCATGGAGCAGGATGTTGGCCGGCTTGATGTCGCGGTGGATGACGCCCCGCTTGTGGGCATACGCCAGCGCTTCGGCCACCTCTCGTCCAATCCTGAGCGCCACCGGCACGGGTAGTTCGCCCTCACGCTGGAGGCGGGCCGCCAGCGACTCGCCCTCGACGAAGGGCATGACGTAGTACA
>DAIMFY010000205.1:0-4551 GCA_036724295.1 Gemmatimonadales bacterium
GGCGCCGCCGCCAAAGGAGTAGCCCATGACGTCAACCTGCTTGTAGCCGAGGCTGTCGAGGATGACGGCGAGGTCGTCGGCGATGTTTTCCAGGTTGATCGGCCGGTTGCCCAGGCGGGTGCGGCCGTGGCCCTGGAGGTCCACACCGATCACCTGATGCGTGGCGGCGAGCGCCGTAAGGTTGGGGCCGAACATCTCGATCTGTCCCAGGCCACCATGCAGGAGCAGCAGTGGCGCCCCCTTTCCATAGATGGCGTAGTAGTAGCTGATGCCGTTGGCGGTGACGTGGCCGGTCTTCGTGGGCGTGGGCAGGGAACTTTCCATGGGCGCAGTTTCTCCACTCGGGGTCTGGGCATGGGAGGGTGCTACTGACGCTGTCAGCGCGCCGGCAAGGCAGGCAATCGCGACACCGGTCTTCATCGGGATCTCCGTGAGGGGTTCAGTGTTACGTCGAATGGGGAAGGGGGAATTCGACAGGACGGGGCGGGCGGGACGGGCAGCTGGAACGGACGAGGCGGACTGGGCGGACAGGTCGGACTGACCCGTGAGGGCCAGCAGCCAGCAGCCAGCAGCCAGCAGCCCACCTTGACATCTCCTTGTCTACATATATAGACTTACTTCCATGACCCGTCCCCTCCGCCGTTCGCCCCAGACGCTCCTCGTCCTGGAGGCCTTTCTTGCCGCTCCCGCGAGCTGGCAGTATGGCTACGACATCAGCCGGGCAACCGCCGTGAAATCTGGCACGCTGTATCCCATTCTCATGCGCCTGGAAGAGAACGGCCTGCTCAGCTCACGCTGGGAGGCGAGTGAGGCCGGCCGCCCGCCCCGGCACATGTACCAGCTCAACGCCGCAGGACTCCGATCCGCGCGAGAATATGTCCGGACGCATGGCACCGCCGGCCCTGCATACCGGCGCCTGGCAGGGGCGGAGGGCTGATGCCCATGCTACGTCGGGCAGCGTTCCGGATGCTCACGACAACAGCGCGGTTGGCGCCAGCCGAGAGCAGGCATTGGGCCGATGCAATGCTCGCGGAACTGCATCATGTCGAGGGTGAATTCCCGGCCCTTCGATGGGCCCTGGGAAGCGCGGCGGCGGTCTGCCGGCATTCGCTGATGCACCTGCATCCGGTCTCGAGGCTGGCCGGCCCTCTGGCGTCCAGGCGCACCCGGCTGGCGGTCACTGGCGCCGTACTGCTGCTGGTGGCGCTTGCCTTTTTCGCAGGCAAGGGCGTCTCGGCGAGCCGACCGGCCAACGGTGGCCACGGACACATGGTGAGCGCAAGGGTCCCATGAACATCGTCAAGCCACTTGCCGTATTGCTGCTTGGATGCGTTGCGTGTGCCACGCCCCCCGCGGATGCCAATGGAATCTGGTCCGGCCAGGTCATGCAGCAGGGCGACGCTGCCATGGATCTGGTCCTCGAGCTCAAGGCCAGGGGCGACACCCTGACCGGCTCGGTCAGCACGCCGGGCGATGGTGCGCGCCTCGCCATCGAGAACGGCAGGATCAGCGGATCGCATCTTTCCTTCGAGGTCAATGCCGGCCAGCCGGATGCGCCCTCGGCGCGATTCACGGTGACAGCGACAATCTCAGGGAAGGAAATGCGAGGGTCTGTCGTCAACCCGCAGGAGGGCGTCACGATGCCACTTACCCTGACAAAGGGCGACGCGTCGCGCGTGCCCACCCCGTCGGTCAGGGCATCGGGGCCGCCCAGGCCGAAGGGCGGCGATCCGAAGCCGGTGCATGCCAGGCAGGGCATCCTTGCCGCGTTCGATGATCACGAGGTCGTGGCGCTCGGCATTCTCTCCTACGCCAATCAGGATCTCGACGAATTCATTCTTGGATTGATCCGCGATCCCGCGTTCCCGCAAACGGTGAACGACATCGTGGTCGAGTGCGGCAACTCGCGCTATCAGGACCTCCTGGATCGCTACATGGCAGGAGGGAATGTTCCACTCTCAGCGGTGCAGCAGGTCTGGCGCAACACCACCCAGCCGATGTGCGGGCTCGCCTCCTTCTACGAGCAGCTTTTCCCGCTTGTACGCCAGATCAATTCGGCCCTTCCCCCTGACAGGAAGCTGCGGGTGCTCGCGGGCGATCCGCCCATCGACTGGAGCAAGGTCAGGGGCAAGGGCGACCTGCGGCCCTTCCGGAATCGTGACGCCAGCATCGCCGGGGTGGTGCAGCATGAAGTCCTGCTCAAGCACCGCAAGGCGCTGATGATCTTCGGCATACGGCACCTGATGCACGGCGGTGGCGGCGCGGTGGGCATGTACGAACGGAAGATCGAGAATCGCGACGGGCACCACCTGACCTGGGTCGTGATGGCGCATAACGGGTTCGGCAATCATTCGCCGCTGACTCGTGATAACGATTCCCTGGAGCAGCGTCTCGCGTCCTGGCCCGTGCCGTCGCTTGCTCCGCTGCGTGACAGCTGGCTCGCCGATCTGGACTACGGCTATTTTTTCCCGGGCGAACGCGATGGCGCGGGCATTGCCGCGCGAGTGGATGCCTATCTTTACCTTGGCCCTCGGGCGCAGCTCCTGAACCAGCCTATTTCAATGGTCGCAGCCACCGACACCGCGTACATGCGCGAACTGGCGCGACGTGCCACGATCGAGCGAGGGCCGACAAGGCCGGCGGACATCCTGCGCGGCGCCATGGATTCAACGGTCTTTTTCAATGCCGGGGCGGAGCGGCCGGGCCCTGCAGCTTCACCGTGAACGCCTCGGATGCAGGATGGGCGGGATGGGCTGGATGGACAAGTGCTGTCAGGCGACTTTCGGCCTGCCCATCCCGCCCATCCTGCCCATCCTGCCCATCCTGCCCATCCAGTTCTCACCTGCTCGCCCGGTCCACCACCCCCATCGTGAACCCACCCGCCGAGTCCGGTGTCGAGATCAGCAATTGCGTGGGGGACGCTGCGAGCAATTTGCTCCAGCCATGCAGCTCGATGGCCCGGATGAATTTCCCATCCCGTCCCACCTCGTGATACATCTGCATTGTATCGGTGACATGACGACTCTTCTCCAGGAACACGTGCCCGTCATCCGATGAGAAGGCACCAACGAACGGCGGCTTGATGGGCGCGAACTGCAGCAGCCCCGCTGTGCGCTGCAATTCCGGCGGGAACGCTGCGATGAACCGTTCGCGGTCGGTGTCGGTCACCTCGAGGATGCGATCCACGAGCGGCCGGCCCTGGCGCCAGTCCCCGGTCGTGTCGCGCCAGTCCACCCGGTTGTGGTAATGCCGGGCGACCCAGACCGACCCATCCGGCAGCACGCCCCAGTAGTCCTCGCCGCTGAAGATACGACGGTCGAATCGGGTGCCCTGGTCCGTCACCACCTTGGCAAGATCGAGTGGGGTGAGCTGGGCGACGGTGTCGGGCCTGGCCGTTGGCGAATCGAATCGCACTACCGCCGAGCTGTCGCGATTGCCGCTACCATCGGGGCCGGGGTTGGGCGAAAGCTTTCCATAGAAGCGACCCTTGGAGTCGATATCCGCCGGCAGCACCCCGCCGTCGAGCAAGGGCATGTCACGCACGAACTTGCCGTCCGCGGTCCAGGCGGTAACTCGGCTGGTGCCCCAGTCGCTCAGGTAGAAGGTGTCGGCACGGGCAAAGAGCCGGACCGGGTGCTGCAGGCGGCCTCCGGCGTCGAGCTGGGTCGCCTGCCCGGCGGCAAAGTCGAGCAGGGCGACACGCTGGTCATCAGGCGACAACACCACAAACCGCGCGTCACCGATCCACGCTCCCTGAGCGTCCTGCCGGAGGTCCACATGGAGCGTGTCGGCACCGGCCGAGAGTATGACCGGCGGTGCAGGCGGCTGAGGCTCGCCGCAGGCGGCAAGGAGAAGCACGGCGGCGGCCAGAGGTTGAGTACGCATGTCTGTAAGATGGGCGGGATGGGCGAGATGGGCGAGATGGGCGGGGTGTGATGGGCAAGATGGGCGGGATGGGCGGGTGATGCAGGGTTAGCTTGGCCCTGCCCATCCAGCCCATCCAGCCCATCCCGTCCATCAACCTGCCCGTCCCGCCCGTCCTGCCCGTCCTTAACGACGTGTCAACACCTTCTCAAACCACGCTGTCGCCCGCGGATCGTCGCTGCGCGAGAGCCAGAACATGGCGTTGCGGCGGATCTCGGGATCGCGATCCGTTTCGGAGATCTTGATCAGCGCCGGGACGCTCTCGTTGGCCGGACGGCGGCTGAGCCCGAAGACCGCAGCCTCGCGGACTTCGTGGTCCTCACTTGCATCTGCGGCAATGTCGCCCATTGCCTTCACCACCTTGTCACCCGCCGACTGGCCGATCCAGAACAGGGCGCTCTGCCGGGTCTTCCTTGCCAGGTTCCTGTCCCTTGCCATCGCGAGCAGTTCGGGCCAGATCGTGATACTGTCGGCGAGCTGCGCCGCAAGGATGGCTTCATTGCCTGCCTTGTTGCCGGACCGTGCGACGCCGAGCAGGTAGCGCGCAGCATCCGGTGCCGGCACCGTGCCGAGATCGGTGGCGGGCGGCGCATCAGCCCGCCAGGAGCCGCCGACCCGCACCTTGAG
>DAIMFY010000206.1:0-4549 GCA_036724295.1 Gemmatimonadales bacterium
CCCGTCCTCCCGTCCTCCCGCCTTCCCGCCTATAGTTCCCCATGACCACCATCTCTCCCGCACGCTGGACCGCCGGCGTCCGCCGCACCGTACTTCCCAATGGCCTCACCCTCCTGGCACAGCGCGAGGCATCGGCACCCGCCGTCTCGGTCGTGACCCATGTGAAGGCAGGATTCTTCGATGAGCCCGATCACTGGGTCGGCGTCTCGCACGTGCTGGAGCACATGTTCTTCAAGGGCACGCCCACGCGCGGGCCCGGCGCGGTGGCGCGGGAGACCAAGGGCCTGGGCGGCTACCTCAACGCGCACACCGCCTATGACCACACCGCCTACTTCGTGGTGCTGCCCCCGGAAGGGCTCGCACAGGCGCTCGCCATCCAGAGCGACGCGCTGCGCAATTCCCTGATCGACGCCGACGAATTGCGCCGCGAGCTTCAGGTCATCATCGAGGAGGCCAAGCGGAAGAAGGACAGCCCCTCTGCGGTGGCTGCCGAGACCCTGAATGAGGTGATGTTCGACCGGCACCGGATCCGTCGCTGGCGGATCGGCAGCATCGAGCAGCTCGAGCGGTACACGCGCGATGATATTGCCGGTTACTACCGGTCCCGTTATGTGCCCGACAGGGTGATCGTCAGCATTGTGGGCGACGTCGATCCCGACGAGGCCCTGGCGCTCGCGGCCGCGTGCTACGAGGACTGGGCTCCCGCGCCTGGAGGGGTGGATCCGTCACCCGCCGAGCCATCGCATCACGATGTGCGGGCCCGCACTCTTCGTGGCGACGTGACCCAGGCCGAACTTGTGCTTGGCTGGCGTGGTGTGCCTTCCCTGGATCCCGACAACGTGCCGCTCGACGTCGCGGCGGCGGTGCTCGCCTCCGGTCGCGGGTCCTGGCTGTACCAGCAGCTGCGCGAGGCCGGCACGGTCACCGGCGTGGGCGCCTATCACTACTCCCCCACCGAAATCGGAGTCTTCTCCGCCGGCGCCGACCTGCCACCCGAACGGGTGGGGCAGGCGCTCGAGGGCATGGGCCAGGCCATCCATCGGCTGTCGCACCAGGGTCCTGACGACTCCGACATCGAGCGCGCCCGTGCGCTGCTCAAGTATCAGTGGTCGCGGCGCATGGAGTCGATGGAAGGGCGCGCCATGGCGCTCGCCAGCGCCGAGGCGCTCGGCGGTACCAGTCTGCTGGATGAGGATTTCGAGCGGCTTGAAACTGTTACCGCCGACGAGGTGCGCGCCGTCGCTGCCCGGTACCTGGATCCAGGCTCAGTCGCGGCGGTGGTCTACCTGCCCGACGACGAAGGAACTGACCTGAGTGTCGACACCCTGCGCGATGCGTTTGCCACACCCGCATCCCGCAGCGCGCCCACAGCGCGCACCGAGTGGACGCCGCCGGGCCGCGCAGACCGTCGAGCGCAGCGGACGCTGGTGCATGGCGTCGTGCATGCGGCACTTCCGGGTGCCGACATCGTCGTGCGCCGGAAGGGTGGCGTGCCGCTGGTCTCGCTCGGCATCTACTATCCGCGCACCCGTTTCGATGCGCCGCATGAGGCGGGGCTCGGTGCACTCGCGGTCCGGGCTGCCCTGCGTGGATCCGGACCGCTCGATGCCCGGCAGCTGGCATTTGCGGTCGAGGAGCAGGGCGGAACGATTACGCCGGTCATCGCCTCGGACTGGTTCGGATTCGGATCGGGCGTGCTGGTGGAGCACGCTGGCCGGATGGCCGAGCTGCTCCGGCTCGTGCTCGAGACACCGCGCTTCGATCCGGACGCGGTACGACGCGAGCGTGAACTGCTCAGCGACGAAGTGCGCCAGTCCACGGACGACATGTTCCGGTATCCCTTCGAGCTGGCCTACCGCGCCGCCTTCGGCGATGCCGGCTACGGCCTCCCGGTCAACGGGACGGTGGAGACCCTGGCCGCCTTCGAGGCAGCAGATGCCGAGCGGTGGTTATCGACGGCGCGACGCCAGGCTCGGCCGGTGGTGGTGGCGGTGGGCGACGTTGATCCAGAGGCGTTCAGCGAGACGCTGGCCCGGACATTTGGCGACCTCCCGCCGCAGCGGCGGGCGCAGCTGACTGAACCGGCCGTGATGCTCCACGAGCCCGACCACCGCGTCGTGGAGCGCGACCGGGCGCAGACGGCGCTGGCCATGGTCTTTCCCGGGCCTGACCGGCGCGACCCGAATCGCCACGCCGCCAACGTCTGGGCCGCGGTGGCAAGCGGACTGGGCGGCAGGCTGTTCGAGGCGTTGCGCGACCGCCGCTCGCTGGCGTATACCGTGCTCCTGAGCGGCTGGCAGCGCGGCCGTGCCGGTGCGATCGTGAGTTACATCGCCACCTCGCCGGCGCGCGAGGACGAAGCACGCTCGGCCATGCTGCTCGAGCTGCAGCGCTTCGCCGAGGAGCGAGTTACCGGCGAGGAGCTGGGTGACGCCGTTCGCTACCTCGATGGCCAGATGCGGGTCCGGCGCCAGAGTGCCGGTGCAGTGGCCAGCGAAATCCTGACGGCCTGGCTCATCGGCGAGGGACTGGAGGAACTGGACGATCCGGGCGAACGTTATCGGACTGTCACGGCCGAAGCCGTCCAGGCGGCCGCAGCCGCGGCACTCTCCTCCGGCACGCATGCGGAGGGAGTGGTGCGGGGAAGACGGACAGACGGGCCGACGGACAAAGAGACAGATTGATCTTTCCATGCCTGTGTACGGGCGGCCTGCGGCCGCCCCCTGACATATCGATTTACAATCCACGAGTCACATATGCCCAACACTCCCGACGAAACACCCGACTGGCACCTCTCTGACGCCGAGTGGCGCGAGCGGCTGACTCCCGAGCAGTATCGTGTCACCCGGCAGGAGGGCACCGAGCCCGCCTTTACCGGCAAGTACTGGGACAACCACGCCGAAGGGATGTATCGCTGCGTCGCCTGCGGCCAGCCGCTCTTTGCGTCTGACGCCAAGTTCGAGTCCGGTACCGGATGGCCGAGCTTCACCCGGCCGCTCAGCGACGATGTGGTCGAGACGAAGGAAGATCGGAAACTGGGCATGGCCCGCACCGAAGTGCATTGTGCGCGGTGTGCCGCACACCTGGGCCACCTCTTTCCGGACGGGCCGAAGCCAACCGGACTCCGTTACTGCCTCAACTCCGCATCGCTCGATTTTGACGCTTCCAGCGCGGAGCCGCCCGCGAAGTGAGCCTGGAACGTGCTCGCGCGCTCGTGCTCGAGCACGGCTGGAACGCCACCTCCTATCAGATCATCAATCCTGGCATTCGCCACTGGTTCACTGCGGCCGGTGATGCCGTGGTGGGCTATGTCGAAGCGGCGGGCGTGCGAGTCGTGGCAGGCGCGCCCGTCGCGTCGCGCACGCGTCTGGGTGAGGTCTCCGCGGAATTTGAAGCCGACTCCCGGCGCTGCGGGCTGGGGGTCTGCTATTTCGGCGCCGAGGAGCGGCTCGAGCAGCTGTACCGTCATTCGGCGCGCCACTCCATGGCGCTGCTCGGCGCGCAGCCGGCGTGGGATCCGCAGCACTGGGCCACCATCTGCCGGCAGCATGCCTCGTTGCGGGCGCAGTTCCACCGGGCGCACAACAAGGGTGTCACGGTCCAGGAGTGGCCGGTGGAGCACGCCGAGGAACACCCCGCGCTGCGCCGTTGCCTGGATGAGTGGCTCTCGACCCGCGGCCTCCCGCCGCTGCACTTCCTTGTGGAACCGGAAACCCTCGCCCGCCTCACGGGGCGGCGGGTCTTCGTGGCCAGCCGTTCCGGGGAGGTGATCGCTTTCCTCATCGCCTCGCCCGTGCCGGCTCGCTACGGGTGGCTGGTGGAGCAGTTCGTGCGCGGACATGGCGCGGTGAATGGCACGACCGACCTGCTGGTGGATGCGGCCATGCGAACCTTCGCGGCGGAGGGGAGCAGTTTCGCCACGCTAGGGCTCGCGCCGCTGTCTCAGCACGTTTCCCCGGCTGAGGTACCGCGGGAACCGCTCTGGCTTCGCTTCGTGCTCGGATGGGTGCGGCTGCACGGGCGCCGGTTCTATAATTTTGCCGGCCTCGACCGGTTCAAGGCACGGCTGCGACCAATGCGATGGGACCCGGTTTATGCGATTGCCGCCGAGCCGGACTTCCCGCCACGAACCCTGTACGCCATCGCTGGCGCCTTTTCAGGGGGATCGCCAGTTGTCATGCTGGCGCGAGCGCTTGGCCGTGCCGTTGTCTGGGAGCTTACGGGGCGGCCATCGCGAGACGGCGGGTGATGACGTCGAGGCCACGGTGCACGGCGGCGGCGTCGCGCGCGGCGATGCTCACAACACAGCGCCGTTCATTGGGGCGCGCATGCAGGATGATGTGGGCATCGGGGCAGAGGAGCGCAGCCACCCACGTGTCGGCGCCGGTCCTGATGGTGGGGGAGCCCAGCGGGGTAATGCCCATGGCTCCTGCCGCGGCGACCAGGACGGCGCCCAGCGCATCGGCATCGCCGAGGCGCATCGGGGGCAGGTTGTCGAGGTCGCCAAAATGCTGGGCCCAGGTCACGCCACGCACCCCGCCTTGAGGAA
>DAIMFY010000207.1:0-4539 GCA_036724295.1 Gemmatimonadales bacterium
CGTGTTGCCATTCTATGAGGGCGAAACACTCAAGGTCCGGCTCGCGCGCGGGGCGTTGCCGGCGCGCGAGGCTGCCAGCATCACTGCGGAAGTGGCGCGCGGGCTTGCCGCCGCCCACCGTTGCGGCATCATCCATCGAGACATCAAGCCGGCCAACCTGATGCTGGGCGCTGACGGGCAGGTCCGGATCCTCGACTTCGGGATTGCGAAGCTGACCGGCATGCACCTCACGCGCACCGGCGAAAAGCCCGGCACGGTGCATTACATGTCACCTGAGCAGCTCCTCGGCGTACCGGTCGATGCGCGCACCGATCTCTGGGCGCTCGGCGTGGTGCTGTTCGAGATGCTGAGTGGCAGGCGGCCGTTCGAGGGCGCTAGCGTGACCGCCGCAGTGGCAACAATAGCGAGCGAGCCGGCTCCCGACCTGGCTACGCTGGCGCCGGCCGTGCCGCTGCCGCTCGCGACGATCGTCGCGCGGCTACTGCAGCGCGATCCGGGCGCGCGATACGGGAACGCGGAGGAAGTGGCGGAGGCGCTGAGCTGTGAGCTGTGACCTGTGAGCAGTGCAGGATACCGTGGTGGAACGAGGCTCGAGCACCAGTGATGCGGGAGCGCGACGGGCCAGCGCGGCGCAAACAGTGGTCTGCGCGGGCGGGCTTACCCCCTATCCTCGCTGTCCTCTCGCATTGCCGCACCCTGCTGCCACCACTATGCTTCACCCTCCAAATCTGTCTTTCTCCCGCCTGGGAAACCTCCGTGCCGTTCACATCGCTTGGCCTCCATCCTGACCTGCTCAAGGGCATCAGGGAACTTGGTTTCACTCGACCGACCCCGATCCAGGCCGACGCGATTCCGCCGGCGCTCGCCGGGCGAGACGTGCTTGCCTGCGCCATGACTGGCAGCGGGAAGACAGCGGCATTCGTGCTGCCGATCCTGCAGCGATTGCTGAAACAGAGCCGAGGCACGACCCGGGCCCTGGTACTCACGCCCACCCGCGAGCTCGCGGCCCAGATCCTTGAGGACCTGAACGCCCTCGCGGTGCACACGCCGATCACCGGGGCGGCCATCTTCGGTGGCGTGGGGATGGGCCCGCAGGAGCACGCTTTCCGCAGTGGCGCAGATGTGCTGATCGCGACACCGGGCCGCCTGCTCGATCATTTCCGGCACTCCTATGCCCAGCTCGGCGGGCTGGAGGTACTGGTGCTGGATGAAGCCGACCGGATGCTCGACATGGGCTTCCTGCCGGACATCCGGAAGATCCTCCACCATCTCCCTGCCTCGGCGCGGCGCCAGACCCTGTTCTTCAGCGCCACCATGCCGGGTCCCATCCTGACGCTCACGCGCACCATGCTCCGCAATCCGGTGACGCTCAATCTCGAGCGGGAGTCTAAGCCGGCCGTCGGCATCACCCACGCCGTCTACCCCGTGCCGAATGAGCTCAAGTCGGCGCTGTTTCTGTCGCTGTTGCAGCGGGGCGAGATGAAGGAGGCGCTGGTGTTCACGCGCACCAAGCACCGGGCCGACAGGCTGATGAAGTTCCTGGTGGCGCATGGCATCGCAGCCGAGCGGATTCATGGCAATCGCTCGCAGCCGCAGCGCACCGAGGCGCTTGCCGGCTTCAAGAATGGCCGCTACCGCGTGCTTGTGGCCACGGACATCGCGGCGCGCGGCATCGACATCGAGGCGCTGGGCCACGTGGTGAACTTTGACGTGCCCAAGCTGCCGGAGGACTATATCCACCGGGTGGGACGGACGGGGCGCGCCGAGGCGGTGGGTGACGCCTTCACCTTCGTCTCGCCGGATGAAGAGCCGGTGCTGCGGAGCATCGAGCGAGTGCTGGGGAAGCGCCTGCCGAGAATCGTGGTGCCCGATTTCGACTACGCTTCGGCCGCCGGTGCCGTGCTCGAGATTCCACTCGAGGAGCGGATCAAGGCGATCCGGGCCAGGAAGGCGGATGACCGTGCACGCGCGGCAGCCAGGGCGCAACGACGGGCCGAGGCGGAAGCGGCCGCCAAGGCGCGAAGCAGCGCACCGAAATCCGCATCGTCGCGCGCCGGCGGCAGCCGGCGCAGGAAGCGATCGCGAGGCGCGAAGCCGGGCGGTAAGGCCGGACACCGGCCCTCCGGCGGTACATGAGGCTAGATTGAGGTATCCGCATTCGGCGGGTTGTCCGGTCGCGTTCGCCCACCGCACGTTCGAGGTACCCCATGAGCCGCCTGGCAGTCCAGCAGCACCACTTCCGCCATCGCGGTCGCGCATTCCACTTTGTTGCCTATGACGGAGTGCCGGCCAACGCAGGCCAGGGCCGGGCCGCCACGCCACCAACCTGGTATCTCATGTCCGCCGGCAAGCGCTGGGAAGTGATGCCCGAGGTCTCCGCGCAGCCGGACGACGAGCGGGACCTGCTCCTTGCGCGCTGGCTGGATGAGCACGTCTTCAGCGCGTCAGCTTCCTAGCGTCGCTTCCCACTCGGCCAGCGTGCGTGCAGGCGCGGCGCAGACGGTGCCGCTGCAGAGATAGCCGGCCGCCCCCTCGCTCGATCGCTGCAGCATGGCAATGAGCTCGGCTGGAGCTCCGGCGGCGACGGTTCCGGGCGCCAGTCGCCGGATGACACGCCTCGGCCGCCAGAGGCGCCAGGCGGCGCGGGTCATGGCATCGGCGGTCTCGTCACCGGCAGCGCCGACGACGACCGCCTGCGTCACCGGCGAGAGCATCCAGTCCGCGGCGAGCAGCAGCGTCGCGCCGTGAATGCTTGCCGATGCGAGCCCCGCGCCGAACGCCTCCACCAGCCGGCTCCCGCGTTTTTCCCATTTTTCGCTTCCGGTGAGGTGCCCCAGCCGGAAGGCAACGATTCCCGCCGCACCATTGGCCGACGGCGTCGGCGCATCCTGCGACGGCTTTCCTCGCGCGGCGAGCAGGCCCGTGGCTTCGGGATCGGAACGGGTATCGAAGAGGGCGCCATCCGCCGGATCTTCATGCTCACGCCATGCCCGCTCGGCCACTGCCTCGGCCCATTCCAGCCATGCGGGTTCGCCGGTCCACTCGAATGCCGTGAGCGCCGCATCGGCCACCTGGGCCGCGTCCTCGAGCCAGCCCTCTTGCTGCGACGGCGAATGCGACACGGCGTCGGGCTCACGCGCTTCGTCGCGGATCCGTCGCAATGTCTTCAGGGCGTGATCACGCGCCAGCCCGTCATCCAGCGCGATGCCGGCGAGCAGCATCGCCGAGGCGAGCATGGCATTCCAGGAGGTGTAACGGGTGGAATCGACGGCGGGCGCGGTGCGATGGCTCCGCGCCAAGCGCAGCTTGTCGCGCGCCGAGTCCATGATGTCACGCACCTGTCCCTCGGTCATTTTCATGCGACGGGCGATGCTGTCGGGTGCTTCGGCGACGAACAGCACGTTGCGGCTGGGGTCGCGGTGCATCTCGCCGGCGGTGCCGATGTCCCAATAGGCGGCCGCCACCTCGAGTTCAGCCCCCGAAAGCACCGCCTCGGCTTCGGCACGAGTCCAGGTGAAGTAGTCGCCATCGTCGTCCAGCCCGACGTCGGCATCCTGGCTTGCGCCGTAGCCGCCCCCGTCCTGCGCCAGCGTCTCGCGCACCCACCCCACGATGCCGCGCGCGACCGCCGCGAACCGTTCGTCGCCGAACGCCAGGAAGGCTTCGGTGTAGACCCGCAGCAGTTCGGAGTTGTCGTACGACATCTTCTCGAAATGGGGGATGATCCAGCGTGCATCCACGCTATAGCGATGGAAGCCGCCGCCCAGCTGGTCATGCATGCCGCCCAGCGCCATGGCATCGAGGGTCCGTTCGACCACGTCGCGCAGCTGTGGGTCATCGGTATCGTGCCAGCGCACGAGCAGGTAGCGCAGTGCGGCTGGATGGGGAAATTTGGGCTGGCGGCCAAAACCGCCGAATTCGGGATCGAAGAGCCGCAGCATCGCCGAGGAAGCCTCGGCCAGCCGGGAGGAGGATACCGGACCGGATGCGGATTCATCGAGATGCTCGGAAACCAGCCGAGTCAGTGTGGCGGCCTGCGCGTGAACCTGGTCACGCCGGGTGCGCCAGGCGTCGAGCACGCTTTCGAGCACGGTTCTGAAGCCGGGGCGGCCGTGCATGTTGGCGGGCGGGAAATACGTGCCGCCGAAGAATGCCTGGCCGTCGGCGGTCAGCAGTGCGGTGAGGGGCCAGCCGCCCTGGCCGCTCATGGCCTGCACGGCGCGCTGGTAACGGGCGTCGACATCGGGCCGCTCGTCGCGATCTACCTTGATGCAGACGAAATGCTCATTCAGGAAGGCTGCGAGTTCCTCGGACTCGTACGACTCGCGATCCATCACGTGACACCAATGGCACCACACGGCGCCGATGTCGAGCAGCACCGGACAATCGCGCGAGCGCGCCTCAGCGAAGGCCTCGTCGCCCCAAGGGTACCAGTGGACCGGCTGGTGCGCGGCGGCGGCGAGGTAGGCGGAGGCGGAACCGGCGAGATGGTTGGAGGACATGGGGGAAATAAGGCGGGAAGACGGGAAGACGGGAAGA
>DAIMFY010000208.1:0-4523 GCA_036724295.1 Gemmatimonadales bacterium
GCATCAACGCCCCGCTGCCTGATCGTGGATGACGACCAGCAGGTTCGTCACGCCATGGCCAGGGCGGTCGAGAGCCAGGGCCTGAGCTGCGCCCAGGCCGGCAACGGCGAGGAAGCGCTTGCGCTGCTCGAGCGGGTGGGTGAGCTGCCACTCTGCATCACGGACATCTTCATGCCTGGCATGGACGGCGTCGCCTTCCTGCGTGAGGTGCGCAAGCGCTATCCCGACATGGCCGTGATGATGCTGACCGGCGTGTCGGAAGTCACCACGGCGGTTGAATGTCTCCAGCTCGGTGCGCTTGATTACATCTCCAAGCCGGTGATGCTCGACGAAGTGAAGGCGCGCGTGGCCAACGCGCTGGAGAAGCGGTCGCTGGTGCTGCAGAACCGGATGTACCAGCAGACCCTCGAATCCCGTGTCCGCGAGCTGGACCGGCGCAACCGGCAGTCGCTGCTCAACGGTGTGGAGATGCTGGTCTTCGCGCTGGAAGCCAAGGACGCCTACACCAGCGGCCACTCCTTGCGGGTCAAGGAGTTCTCGGTGAAGACCGCAGTGCAGCTGGGCTTCACCGATGACATGCTGGCGGAGGTGGACCTGGGCAGCCGGCTGCATGACATCGGGAAGATCGGCATCCGGGAGATGGTGCTCCACAAGCCGGGCCCGCTCACCCCCGACGAGTTCGAGCACGTGAAGCTGCATACCCTGCTGGGTGAACGGATCCTCCAGCCCTTCCTGGCCGAACAGCCGCGGGTGTTGCGTATCGTCCGCTCGCATCACGAACGGGTGGATGGCACCGGCTTCCCGGACGGCCTCCGGGAAGACCAGATCCCGCTCGAGGCCCGGATCGTCGCGGTGGCGGATGCCTACGATGCGATGACCACCAACCGGGCGTACCGCGCCTCGCGCACGCCTGGGGCGGCGGTCGAGGAGCTGCGCCGAGCGGCCGGCGCTCACTTCGATGCCGACGTGGTCGAAGCCTTCGTCCGGGCGCATCCCGACATCCTGCGCCATCCCATCCGCGCCTGACCCTCCTCCAGCCAACAACATGTCTGACACCTTGATGATCAGCGTCTCCGGGATGCGGGGACATGTGGGAACCGACCTCACGCCCGAGCTCGTGGCGCGTCACGCGGCGGCGCTCGGCGCGTGGGCAGTCGCCGCCGGGCGGCCCTCGGTGGTGCTGGGTCGCGACTCGCGCACCAGCGGCGTGATGTTCAGCCATGCCGCCATCGCCGGCCTGATGAGCGTGGGCGCCACGGTGATCGACGTCGGCATGGTCCCCACGCCGACGGTCCAGATGGCGGTGGAGCATCACCGCGCAGGGGCCGGGCTCATCCTCACCGCGAGCCACAACCCCATCGAGTGGAACGCGCTCAAGTTTGTCGGACCCGACGGCATCTTTCTCGGTGCGGAAGCGGGCGCGGCCGTGCGCGCGCTGGCGGAGCGGGGGCCGGATCGGATAGGCTGGGACGGACTGGGACAGCTTGCCCCGGATCCCGACGCGGTCGCGCGGCACTTCGATGCCATTCTTGCGCTCCCCATGATCGACGCAGACCTGATCCGGCAGCGCCGGTTTCGCGTCGCACTTGACACAGTTCGCGGCGCGGGCGGCGCATGCGTGCCACAATTTCTCGAGCGGCTTGGTTGTCAAGTGTTCGGGATCAACCTCGAGACTGACGGGCGTTTTCCGCGCGCACCCGAGCCGGTGCCGGAGAACCTCGGTGACCTGGCTCGCAGCGTCCGTGAGCACCGGGCCGATATTGGCATGGCGGTGGATCCGGACGTCGACCGGCTGGCACTGGTGGACGAGCAGGGCAGGGCCATCGGCGAGGATTACACCTTGGCGCTGGCGGTGAGGGCGGTTCTGGCAGACAAGCTGGAGGGGCGGACAGGCGGACAGACGGACAGGAAGGTGGTGGTGAACCTTTCCACCAGCCTCGTGGTTGAGGATGCGGCGCGAGAGCACGGGGCGCAGGTGCTGAGGGCCCCCGTTGGCGAGGCCAACGTGGCCCGCGCCATCCGGGACGAGGGGGCGCTGATCGGCGGCGAAGGGAATGGCGGGGTCATGCTTCCGGCGCTCCACATTGGACGCGACGCACCACTGGGCATGGCCTTGATATTGCAGTATTTAGCACAGTCTGGCCGTACCGTTTCGGCAGTGGTTGACGCGGCACCGAGGTACACGATCGTCAAGGCCAAGGCGCCGCGTGGCGCCGACCTTCGAGCGCTGTACGATGCGCTGCGGACGAACTGGCCCGAAGCAGAGCCCGATGAGCGTGATGGGCTGCGCCTCGCCTGGCCCGACCGGTGGTTGCACGTGCGGCCTTCTGGCACCGAGCCCATCATCCGGTTCATCGCTGAGGGCCCCACGGCGGCGGATGCGGAAGCGCTGATCGGCGCGGCACGAACCCTCATGAACTGAGGAATTTCCCAGCAATGTGCGGCATCGTCGGATACATCGGACCACGCCAGGCGGGTCCGCTCATCATTGAGGGGCTGCGCCGGCTGGAGTACCGCGGCTATGACTCGGCCGGCATTGCCATTGTCAACGGCGACGGCCTCAAGGTGCACAAGTCCTCCGGCAAGCTCTCGGTGCTCGAACAACAGCTCAACGGCTCCATGCCCAAGGGCACGCTCGGCATCGGCCACACCCGCTGGGCCACCCATGGCGCGCCAACCACGCCCAACGCCCATCCGCACACCGACCAGCGCGGGCGCATCGCCTGCATCCACAACGGCATCATCGAGAACTCCTCCACCATCCGCACCATGCTGCAGAAGCGGGGGCACACGTTCACGTCGGATACCGATACGGAAGTCCTGGCTCACCTGGTGGGCGAGTTCTATGATGGCAGCCTGGAAGAGGCCGTGGCCACGGCGCTGCGTGAGGTGGACGGCGCCTACGGCCTGGCCTTCATCTGCGAGGACGAGCCTGACGTGCTGGTAGCGGCGCGGAAGGGATCGCCCCTGCTGGTGGGTGTTGGCGAGGGCGAATACTTCATTGCCTCCGACGCGTCGCCCCTGCTCGAATACACCCGTTCCGTGGTGTATCTCGACGACGGCGAGATGGCAGTGCTCACCCGCGGTGGCTACCGGATCCGCAACCTCGACACCCGGAAGATCGAAAAGCCGGTGAACCAGATCGAATGGGACCTGGCCACCATCGAGCGGGGCGGGTTTGCCCATTTCATGCTCAAGGAAATCTTCGAGCAGCCTGAGTCCTTGATGAACACGCTGCGCGGCCACCTCCTCGAGGAGGAGGGAACGTCGCGCGTCACCGGGCTCAACCTGTCCGACGATGACATCCAGCGGATCGACCGTATCGTGATCACCGCGTGCGGCACCTCCTGGCATTCGGCGCTGATCGGCGAGTACATGCTGGAGGAGCTGGCCCGGATTCCGACCGAGGTCGAATACGCCTCCGAGTTCCGCTATCGCAACCCGGTGGTGGATGGGCGCACGCTGGTCATCGGGATTTCCCAGAGTGGCGAGACCGCCGACACACTCGCCGCCATCCGCGAAGCCAAGCTGCGAGGGGCGCGCACCATCGGCCTGGTGAACGTGGTGGGCTCAACCATCGCGCGGGAAGTGGACGGCGGGATCTACCTGCACGCCGGCCCGGAAGTCGGTGTGGCCAGCACCAAGGCGTTCACCAGCCAGGTGGCGGCGCTGGCGCTGGTGACCCTCCGCTTTGCCCGGCTCCGGAACCTCTCCATCCTGCAGGGGCGGGAATTCATCCAGCAGCTCCACCGGCTGCCGGAGCAGGTGCAGGCCATTCTCGATCGGGAGAAGGAGCGTCACGAGATCGAGAACCTGGCCGAGCGCTACGTCCGGGCGCCCAACGCGCTCTTCCTGGGCCGGGGCGTGAACTTCCCGGTGGCGCTCGAGGGTGCGCTCAAGCTCAAGGAAATTTCCTACATCCATGCGGAAGGCTACCCGGCCGCCGAGATGAAGCACGGCCCCATCGCGCTGATCGACGAGATGATGCCGGTGGTGTTCATCGCGCCGCATGATGCGGTCTACGGCAAGATCGTGTCGAACATGGAAGAGGTGAAGGCGCGGGGCGGCAAGGTGATCGCGGTGGTGAACCAGTGCGACGGCGAGGTGGACCGGCTGTCGGACGCGTGCGTGGAGATCCCCGAGACGCACGAGCTGCTCTCGCCCATCCTCACCATCATTCCATTGCAGCTCTTTGCCTATTACGTGGCTGTGCGCCGCGGCTGCAACGTCGACCAGCCGCGGAACCTGGCGAAGAGCGTGACGGTGGAGTGAGGGGCTAGGGATTAGGGGCTAGGGGTCAGGGTGGAGAGAGGGAGCTCCGCTGCCCAACCCTAGTCCCTAACCCCTGGTCCCTAAATAGTTGCCCTGCTTCGGCTTGTTCCCTTGCCGCCGACTTCGCGCGGCTCCGTCTCACGGTCCTCTCCCAGCAGTGTGTCCCAGAAGCCCCGGCGGGCGTGCAGCTCGTTGTGCACGTCGCGAACGCCGGCCAGCTGCTCCACGCAGTCTTCGGCCCGGCGCTTCGC